>VBKJ01000111.1 GCA_005879795.1 Deltaproteobacteria bacterium | reverse complement strand
TCGAGGTGGGAGCGCTGATTGCCGCCGGGGTCATGGCGGCAGCCGTGGCGCTGCGCGCCGCGGTTCCCGGGATGGCCGGCGGCCGATGGGCGGTGACGGTCTCGATACTGCTCGTGGCAGCAGCGGTGGTGCTCGCGTCGCTCGAGCCGGCCGCGCGGATACGTTCCGTCTGGGGTTTCGTGGCGCACGGAGCTCAGTGTGTGGTCAGCATACTGGCCTTCTCCGTGCTCCCCTGGACGGCGCTCTTCCTGGCCGTGCGTCGCGGTGCTCCACTCGACGCCTCGCTGGCGGGGGCATACGTCGGCGCCGCGGCCCTTCTCTTCGCCGCTGCGGCGGTGCGGATCGCCTGCCCCATCGACGAGGAGCTCCACGTGCTCACCTGGCACACGCTGCCGATCGCCATGGGCGCGGCGCTCTCCGGGGTCGCCGGCGCGAGATGGCTCGAGCGATGGCAACGAGCCTCCGACTGAGGCAGTTCCGACGGGAGGCGCCATGCGATCTGGCCTGGTCGCTCGCGCGCGACGGGGGTGGTAGCGTTGGCGCGATGGGCGTGCTCGAGGGCCTGCGCGACGCCTGTCCGGCGCTCGCGCTGCACACCGACGCTCCGGCGCTGGCGGCGGCCGGCCTCGACGCGATGCGGCCGTCGCGCGGCCGCCCCGAGTTCGCTCGGCTCGACACGCGCCCGATCGCCGTGGCGGAGCCCGCAAGCGCCGCGGAGGTCGCGGCCCTGGTGCGCTGGGCCGCCGGTGCGCGCGTCCCGCTCGTCGCCCGGGGGGGCGGAAGCGGCCTCATGGGAGCGGCCGCGGTCCTGGTACCGGCCGTCGTCGTCGACCTGAGGCGTCTCGGCGCCGTCGCCGTCGACGCCGACGCGTGTCTCGTCCGCGCGGGGGCCGGCGCGACGCTCGCCCAGGTGGACGCGGCGCTCGCGCCGCACGGTCTCATGCTCGGGCACGATCCCTGGACGGTCGGCGTGGCGACGGTGGGCGGCGCGCTCGCGACCAACGGCCTCGGCTACCTGGGCGCCCGCGCGGGCAGCTTCGGTGCGCAGGTGCGCGCGCTCGAAGCGGTGCTCGCCGACGGGACGATCGTGCGCACGCGGCCGTCGCCGGCGCGCTCGATGGGCCTCGATCTCGCGCGGCTCCTCGTCGGCACGGAGGGCACCCTCGGCATCATCACGGAGGCGACGCTCGCCGCGCTGCCCGTGCCCGAGGAGCGCGTCATCCACGCCTGGCGCCTGCCGTCCTTCGACGCGGGCGTCGCGGTCGCCGCCGGCCTGCGCCGCTCGGGCGTGCACCCCGCCTGCCTCGAGCTCTCCGCGCGCGACGCGCCAGGACCGGCCACCGTGCTGCTCGTCTTCGACGGCCTCGACGGAGAGGCAGCGCTACTCGCGGCGCGCGCGGCACGGCTCGTCGCCGCGGCGGGCGGGTCCATGCTCGGCGGCCGCGAGGCGGAGCGTCAGTGGGAGGAGCGGCACGCCATCGCCGAGCGCTGGGCCGCCGCGCGCCGCGGCGGCGGAGGAGGCGAGTGGCCGCCGGACGGGGCGCAGTTCGACTACGCGCACGTGGGCGTTCCGCTCGGCGGTCTCGCGGCCGTGCGCGCGACGGCGCGCGCGCTCGTCGAGCGCCACGGGCTCACATTCGTCGAGGAAGGCCTCTGGCACTGGCCCGAGCTGTACTCCGTCGTCGTCAGCGGGCCGCCCGGCTCGGCGGAGGGTGTGCGCGCTACGATCGACGGTGTCTGCGCGGCGGCCGTCGAGGCCGGCGGCACGCTCGAGTACTGCCACGGGGTGGGCTGGAAGCTCGCGCACCTGGCCGAGCGGGAGCACGGCGCGGCGGGGCTGGCGGTCCTGCGCCGCCTGAAGGCGGCGCTCGACCCGGCCAACATCATGAACCCGGGGAAGGGCGGGCTGTAAGCTCGGTGCGCTTCACGGGCGACTACTCCTCGACCCATCGCCTCGCCGACGGCACGCCGGTCCGGCTCCGGCTGCTCCGCCGCGGGGACCGGGCGAAGCTCGTGGCGGCCTTCGAGCGGCTGTCGCCCGAGTCGCGCTACCGCCGGTTCTTCACCGCCATGCCGCGGCTTCCCGAGAAGCTCCTGCGCCGCCTCCTCGACATCGACGGCTGGAACCACGTGGCGATCGGCGCCGAGACCGTGACCGCGGACCCCGCCCAGGCCGAGGGGGTGGGCGTCGCCCGCTTCATCCGTCTCGCGGACGAGCCCGGGGTCGCCGAGGCGGCCGTGACGGTCGTCGACCACATGCAGCACCGCGGGCTCGGCAAGCTCCTCGCGTCGGTGCTCGTCCAGGCGGCACGGGAGCGCGGCATCACGCGCTTCCGCGCCGAGGTGCTGCGCACGAACGAGGCGGTGCTGGCGCTCCTCCACGAGCTCGACGAGACGGCCCGGCCGGTCGTGGACGGCCCGCTCGCGACCTACGACCTCACGCTCCCCGAGCCGGCCGCCGAGGAGCGAATGACGGGCCCGCTCTACGGCCTGCTCCGGCTCGCGGCGGCCGGGTTGCAAGTCGTCTTGAGACGCCTCGGCCATCCGGCCGGGCCGCGGCCCGGCGGATAGGCAGCGCCGCGGCGCACCCGCTCAGCGCCGGCCCATCCCGAAAGCGAGTCCAGCGACGACGACCGCGATCCCGACGAGCAGTGCGGTGAGGTGCTCCTCGGTGATCTTCTGCGCCAGGTCTCCAAGCCGGTTGAGCCCGGCGACGAGCGCCATCAGAATGGCATACTCGGTCAGGGCCTGACCCGCATCGTCGCGCCTGCTCGGCCGCGGCACACGTTCTTCTACACCGGGGCCGCGCGGGTTGGAAACGAGTTGCTCGAGCGCCGCGCCGCCCGGGCACGGCATCACGAGAGGAGGGACGGGATGCAGCTGCACGGCGCCGTCGCGGTGGTGACGGGCGGCGGCAGCGGGCTCGGCGAGGCGCTGGCGCGCCGTCTGGCAGCGGCGGGCGCGCGGCTGGCCGTCGTCGACCTGCGGGCCGAGCGTGCGGAGCGGGTCGCCGCCGAGCTGCGGCGCGGGGGGTGCGAGGCGGCCGATCTGGCCGTGGACGTCGGCGAGCGCGCCGCGGTGGCGCGCGCCTTTGCGGCGATCGGCGAGCGCTTCGGGCGGGTGGAGCTGCTCGCGAACTGCGCGGGCCGCAGCATGCTGGTCCCGTTCCTCGAGATGACCGACGCCGACCTGGACTGGGTCCTCGGGCCGAACCTGCTCGGCGTCGTCCACTGCATCCGGGCGGCGGTCCCGCTGATGCCTCGCGGGAGCCGGATCGTCAACGTCAGCTCGGTCTCCGGACGAATTCCGACGCCGGGCGAAGCGTTCTATTCCGCGTGCAAAGCCGCCGTCGTGTCGCTGAGCGAGGCGCTGGCGGCGGAGCTGGCCAGCCGGGGCATCGGCGTCACCGTCGTGCTGCCGGGCGAGATGTCCACCGCCCTCTTCGCCGAGCACCCGTCCTGGGAGCGCCGCCCCGATTTCCAGCGCCGCATGGACATCCCGCCCGAGCGGGTGGCCGAGGCGATCGCGCGCGCCCTGCGCAAGGATCGCTTCGAGGTCGTCGAGCCCGCGTCGATGCGCGCCGCGCTCCTCGTCCAGCGCGCTGCGCCGCGCCTGTTCCGCCGCGGCGTCGCGCGCTACTGGCGCGCGCTCGAGCCTCGCCTCGGACGGCGCTGAGGCTCGAGACCTCATCCGCCGCTACTGCCGCTCGACGCTCGGAGCGACCCGCGCCCCCCCGACGTGACCGCAACGCTCGCGAGCTGGGTCCACGGGCTCGGCTGACGTCCCCTCCCGACGGCGGCGCCCCGCTCAGCCCTTCTCGGTCCCGCGCCCGTTTGCTATAGCGCGCCCCACCCCCGAGCCACGCCCCATGAGGATCACCGTCCCCAAGGAGATCGCCCCCGGCGAGCGCCGCGTCGCGCTCACGCCGGAGGCGGCGGCCGCGCTGGTGAAGGGCGGGCTCGAGGTGCTCGTCGAGACCGGGGCGGGCGAGGGGGCGTTCCACACCGACGCCGCCTTCGAGAAGGCCGGCGTGCGGATCGTTCCCGACGCGAGCACGCTCTACGGCCAGGCCGACGTCGTGCTGAAGGTGCAGAGGCCCGCGCTCGCGGAGGTGGACCGGCTGCGCGAGGGCGCCGTGCTGGTGTCGTTCCTGCAGGCGCTCACCAGCCCCGACCTGGTCGAACGGCTGGCCGCGCGCCGGATCACCAGCTTCGGCATGGAGGGGATCCCGCGCATCAGCCGCGCGCAGAAGATGGACGCGCTCTCGTCGCAGGCCAACATCGCTGGCTACAAGGCGGTCCTCATCGCGGCCGAGTCGCTGGCGAAGTTCTTCCCGATGCTGATGACGGCGGCCGGGACCGTCTTCGCCGCTCGGGCGCTGGTGATGGGCGCGGGTGTGGCCGGGCTGCAGGCCATCGCCACGGCACGGCGGTTGGGGGCACAGGTGTGGGGCTACGACGTGCGGGCCGCGGTGAAGGAGCAGGTCGAGAGCCTCGGGGCGAAGTTCCTCGCGCTCGACCTGGGCATCGCCGACGCCGAGGACAAGGGCGGCTACGCGAGGGCGCTGTCCCCCGAGGCGAGCCGCCGGCAGCAGGAGCTGCTCGCCGAGAGGACGAAGGAGTTCGACGTCGTCATCACCACGGCGCTGGTGCCCGGCAGGCCCGCGCCGCGCCTCGTCACCGGGGAGACCGTCGCCGGCATGCGGCCCGGCTCGGTGATCGTCGACCTGGCCGCCGAGGCGGGCGGCAACTGCGAGCTGACCGAGCCCGACCAGGTGGTCGTGCGCCACGGCGTCACCATCCACGGCCCGACCAACCTGCCCGCCACGCTGCCGGTGCACGCGAGCCAGCTCTACGCGCGCAACGTGACCGAGCTGCTGCGCGAACTCGTCAAGGACGGCGCGCTGGCCCTCGACTTCGACGACGAAGTCGTCAAGGGCGCCTGCGTTACGCACGGCGGGCAGGTCGTCAACGAGGCGGTCAAGGCGGCGGTGGCGGCGCGGAAGACGGCATGACGACCGACCTGGAGATCGGCCTCTACATCTTCATGCTGGCCGGGTTCCTCGGCTACCACGTCATCACCCGCGTCCCGCCGCTCCTGCACACGCCGCTCATGTCGGCGACCAATGCGATCGCGGCGATCTCACTGGTCGGGTCGCTGGTGGTGGCGGGGAGCGACTACCGGAACGTCCCTCACGGCTGGGTGTGCACCCTCCTCGGCCTGGTCGCGGTGACCTGCTCGTCCACGAACGCCGTCGGCGGCTTCCTGATCACGGACCGCATGCTCAGGATGTTCAGGACGGCGGAGGAGCGCGCCGGGGGGGCGCGGCGGCCGGTGGAGCTGCAGGCGCTGGGGGCGGTGCTGGCACTCGTCGGCGTCGTCGCGGCGGTGCTGTACGCGACCAAGCCCGCCGGGATGGCGATCGGGGAGTATCTCCACGAGCACGTCGCCGCGGAGGCGCTCCGCTACTGCTACATCGTCTCCGCGGGAATGTTCGTGCTCGGGCTGAAGGGACTCAGCTCGCCCAAGTGGGCGCGCTCGGGAATGGCGCTGGCGGCGCTCGGGATGCTCATCGCCGTGGTCGGCACGCTCTTCCACCCTCACATCGTGACCTACCGGTGGATCGGCCTCGGCTTCGGGATCGGCACGGTGTTCGGGGGCACGATGGGGCTCCGCATCCCGATGACCGCCGTGCCGCAGCGGACCGCGCTGTCGCACTCGCTGGGCGCGCTCGCGGCGTGCCTGGTGGGCGTCTCCGAGTACTTCCGCTACCAGGGCGCGCTCAACCGCGTGACGCTGACCGCCCTCGACTTCGAGGTGGTGGTGGGCGGGCTCACGTTCACGGGCAGCCTGATGGCCGCGGCCAAGCTCCAGGAGCTGCTGCGCGGGCGGCCGATCACGTACCGGGGCCAGAACATCATCAGCCTGAGTCTGCTCTCGGTGATCGTCGTCTCCGGCGCTTACCTGGTCGTCGCGCAGGCGGCCACCCCCTTCTTCTACGTGATGGTGGCCCTGGCGCTCGTCTTCGGCCTGCTGCTCGTCATCCCGATCGGCGCAGCCGACATGCCGGTGGTGATCGCGCTCCTCAACTCCTACGGCGGGCTCGCGGACGCCGCCATGGGCTTCGTGCTGATGAACAAGATCCAGATCATCACGGGCTCGCTCGACGGCACCTCGGGCTTCCTGCTCTCGCTCCTCATGTGCCGCGCGATGAACCGCTCGGCGGCGAACGTGCTCTTCGGCGCGTTCGGCAGGGTGTCGGAGGAGGAGGCCGCCGCGGCCGCCGAGGCCAGGGGCACCGTGCGCACCATCGTGCCCGAGGAGACGGCGGTCCTGCTCGAGACAGCCCGCAACATGATCGTCGTGCCCGGCTACGGCATGGCCGTCGCCCAGGCGCAGCACGCGGTCGCCGAGCTGGGGAACATCCTGAAGGAGCGCGGCGTGGACGTGAGGTACGCGATCCATCCCGTCGCCGGGCGCATGCCGGGCCACATGAACGTCCTCCTGGCCGAGGCCAACGTCCCGTACGAGCAGCTCCACGAGATGGAAGCGATCAACCCGTACTTTCCGGAGGCCGACATCGTGCTCGTGGTGGGCGCCAACGACGTCACCAACCCCGCCGCCAAGAACAACAAGTCGAGCCCCCTCTACGGCATGCCGATCCTCGAGGTGGACCGCGCCAAGTCCATCATCGTGCTCAAACGCAGCATGCGCCCGGGCTTCGCCGGCGTCGACAACGACTTGTACTACAACGAGAAGTGCATGATGCTCTTCGGCGACGCCAAGGACAGCCTCACCAAGCTCATCAGCGAGATGAAGTCTCTCTTGTGAACAGCGAGGCCAGCTCATGAAGACCGTCGCGCAGCTCTTGCGAACGAAGGGGCACCAGGTCCTGTCCGTTTCCCCGGACATCCCCGTCTTCGAGGCCCTGGAAGTGATGGCCGAGAAGAACGTCGGGGCGCTCCTCGTGCTCGAAGGGGAGCGGCTGGTGGGCATCTTCTCGGAGCGGGACTACGCCCGCAAGGTCATCCTGAAGGGCAAAGCCTCCAAGGAGACGCCCGTCCGGGAGATCATGAGCTCCCACGTGCTCTACATCCGTCCGGAGCAGACGATCGAGGACTGCATGGCGTTGATGACGGACAAGCGCGTCCGGCACCTGCCCGTGATGGAGGCGGAAAAGCTCGTGGGGGTGATCTCGATCGGCGACGTCGTGAAGGCCGTCATCGCCGAGCAGGAGTTCATGATCGAACAGCTGCAGAATTACATCACGGGTCGGTAGCGCAAACGGCTGCGTCACCAACCCGCGGGCGCTCAACCGGAGGGCAGCAGGCGGAGGACTGCCTCGTCGAACTCCTTCGGCAGCAGATCGTGTGGAGAGATCAGGACGTTCAGCCGGGAGCTCCTCACCTCGAAGCCGACGGTGCGCAGCACTTCCCGGTTGTCGACGCGCTGAAGAGAGATATCGACCTTCGCGCTCTCCGTATAGAAGAGCGCGCCGGGGTGGCGCTCCCACCGGAGGACGACGGGAGCGACGGCATACCTGCCGTGACGAGCCGCACACGCTCTCGGGACATCGCTCCGGTCATCCACCGGGATCACCTTGAACGAGCGCTGTGCGCGGATCACGTCGGCGACGCGCTTGGCCACGGCGGCGCCGCTGCCATAGTAGACGGTGTCTCCGGCCCTTCCATCCGCCGGCTGGACCACGCACACCGTCTCGCCGGCGCTCCAGGCGAGCGGTGCCGCCTGTGGACCGGGACCGGAGATGGCCAGCTCGGCGCCGCACCCCACGACGAGGAGGAGGACGAGCCCCACCACCGCGATCGCGGCGCGCCACCCTTGACGCGGGGCCGCACCCTCGGCTGGGTGAGCCCTCACCTGCCGCTCCGGCGCCACGCATTGCATGACGTATTCGCCGGCACTTCCGTTGACGCCCCGGCGCGAGGCTCCCGACCGCCCGTCGCTTCACCACTCGAAGGGATGGGCCAGGTCGAAGGTGTGGGTGATGCCCACGAGCAGGCCGCTCAGCCGGTCCTGGTCATTCCCGCGCAGCAGCGATGCCTGGACGCTGTTCTGCCGGTCGATCACGAGCACACCACCCAGGGAAACCGAGTTCCGCGCGCCGGAGATCCAGTCCGCGTAGACGACGAAGCGATCACTCACCTCGACGTCGGTCCCTGCAAGGGCCCGCCACGCGTTGGAGGTGCGCAGCATGCCGGCATGCAGCCGGATGCCGCGCAGCTTGACGTTGCGGTGATGAGCCCGGAACTTCTGGTACTGGATCTGCTCGTAATTGAGGGTCTTGCTCAGCACGAGAAAGTAGCTCGGGACGAAGCCGACGCCGAGCTGCGTCGCGCCGACGGCAACGGCGGGAACGCGGTAGTCCTCCCGCACCGGATTCCATTTCAGGTTCAGCATCGGCCGGTAGTCGTGCGGCGGGTCGGACGGGGCGACGTCGAGCCCCGCTTCGAGGTTCCACGGCAGCCCGAACTCGCTCTGCGGCACGAGCTGCGGCTGGTGGAAGACCGAGGAGCGGCCGCTCACCTCGGTGTTGCCGTTCTGGAGCTGCAGGGTCACCTGCCCGACCGGCACCAGGTCCGTGGTCGGGATCTGATTGAGCATGCTCGGCGCGGCCCGCACCGCCACCGGCGCCAGGCAGGCGACCACGAAAGGCCAGCGCATCTCAGCGGTCGTCCTCACGGAGCGTGCGGGGCGGCTCGAGGCGGAAGAACTCCATCGTCTGATCGAGCTCCTCGACGAGTGCCCGCAGCTGCGCCTCGGTAGCCTGGTCGTACGCCCCGTGCGCCGCGGCCGCCGTCAGCGCGGCGATTCGATCGACCAGCGCGTGCGCCTTGCCGAGCGTGGTCGCGAGCTCCTCGACCAGGCGGTTGAGGGCCTCGCCCACCTCGCGGAACTCGTCCTGCCGATGCAGCTCGACGCGCACGCCGAGCTCGCCCGCCACCAGGGCGTCGAGCGCCCGGTGCAGCGTGTGCACCGGCCGCACGATGCGGTGCGTGAGCCGGAGCGCCCACGCCATGACCGCCAGCACGAGGACGAGCAGCGCCACGCTCGCGATCACCGTGCCGCGCCGCAGAAGCTCGCCCGTGTGGCTGATCGTCTTGTGCGCCCGGAAGAACTCCGCGCCGATCTCCCGGTTGCTCACCTGGTACTGAACGGCGAGCGTCGCGAGGACCGCCACCAAGAGGAGCGCCGCGAGCGGGACGACCCAGCGCAGCTGCCGGGCGCGATGTCGGGGGTGGTGGTGCAGCAGGCCAAGGAATCCCATCGCTCAGCCTCCTCGCGAGCCCCTCACTCGAGCTCCGACAGCTCGTGACACGTGAGACACAGCCCGCCGCGCGAGTTGTCGATGCGCACGAAGTCACGGAAGGCGCTCGGCTCGCCGTGCATGAAGTGACAGGTGGCGCACGTGATCAACCCCTCGGCGGAGAGCGGAAGCGTGTCGGGCACCGGCTTCCGAGGTCGGATGCCGGTTCGATGGGACGGCCCCTGGTCGCCGTGGCAGAGGGTGCACCGCTCCTCGAGATCCGGCGCCAGGAGGCGCCGCGCCACGACCGGGTCCTGCTCGAGCGTGGCGCGCGCGTTCGTGTGACATGCAGTGCAGTCCGCGTCTGGCCGGTGCACGTTCTCCCCGCGGGGCCCCCTCGCCAGCACCGCGGCCAGGGAAGCGAGGAGGAAGAACGCAGGCACGGCCCATCCCACCCGCCCGGACCCCAGCCACCACTCGTCCATGAGGGAGGCTCAATCATCCTGGCCCGCGAGCGCCCGTCAATCGATCCAACGAGGTCGGAGGACTCCGGCGACCGGCGAGCCGATACCCGGCGCGCGCCACCCCGGGGGCCCCCGCCAGCCGCCCGCCCCGCGGTCAGAACGCCCGCCGGTCCCATGCCTTGACACAGCGGCGGCGGCTCATTAACGATACGCACCAGTCCGTAAATCGAATGTCGGTCCCCCGCCTCGAACCCGGAGCACTGCGCCCACGCCGGGGCCGTCCGCCCACCCCCGGCTTGCGCGAACGCATCCTCCGCGCGGCAGCCGTCATCTTCGCCCGTCGCGACTATCACGAGGTGCAGATGGACGACGTCGTGCAGGCGAGCGGCGTCGGGAAGGGCACCCTGTATCGGTACTTCCCGAGCAAGCGGGAGCTGTATCTGGCGGTCATGTTCGAGGGCATCGAGCGCCTGCGCGCGGAACTCGAGGCCGCGGTCGCGACGGACGAGCCTCCGGCGCGCAAGATCCGGCACATCGTGCACCGGACGCTGGCGTACTTCTGGGATCGGCGGTTCTTCTTCTCGCTCATCCACCGCAACGAGTACCGGGGCGGCGGCGAGGCGCGCGCGTGGCTGCGTCACCGCGAGGCGCTGTCGCGCCTGGTCCAGCACACGCTAGAGGGCGCCATGGCGGCGGGTCACCTCCGCCGCGTCAACACGCGCATCGCCACGGAGATGCTGTTCGGGATGATGCGCGGCGTGAACCGCTACCGCGCGGAGGGCGACCGCCTCGACGACCTGGTCACGGCAGTGGTGGGCGTCTTCATGCGCGGGGTCGGGACGCCGACCGGGCGCCGCATCGTGGAGCAGCCCTGCACGAGCAGCGCACGACATCTCCCCCGGGGCTCCGGTTCGGTCGCGAGCGCGTGAAGATGCATCCCGGCACGCCGGCATCGGAGCCGAGGAGGGTGGACACCCCTCGGCCGTCGGAGCGGGACACACGTGTGCAGCGGGCGGGGCGCCGCCGTTGGCCCTGGCTCCTGGCCCTCGGCCTCCTCGCCGGCGCCGCCTACGGGCTGCACGCCACCCGGGCGGGCCGGGAGCCGGCCGCCACCGAGGCGCCCGGCAAGCCGATCGGCCAGGGCGTGCCCGTGGTGGCGGCGGCGGCGCGACAGGGCGACATGCCGGTCTACCTGCCGGGGCTCGGCTCGGTGCTCGCCTTCAACACCGTCACCGTGAAGAGCCGCGTCGACGGCCAGCTCGTCCGGGTGGCCTTCCAGGAAGGCCAGCTCGTGCACCAGGGAGACCTCCTCGCCGAGATCGACCCTCGGCCCTTCGCGGCGCAGCTGGCGCAGGCCGAGGGCCAGCTCGCGCGCGACCAGGCGCAGCTCAAGGACGCGCGGCTCAACCTCGCCCGCTACCGCGAGCTGGTCGCGCGGGAGCTCGTCGCCAAGCAGCAGGTCGACGATCAGAGCGCGACAGTCGGCCAGTACGAGGGCGCGGTCAGGGTGGACCAGGCGCTGATCGACAGCGCCCGCCTCCAGCTCGAGTACGCCCGCATCACCGCCCCCATCACGGGACGGGTCGGGCTCCGGCTGCTCGACGTCGGCAACATCGTCCACGCCAGCGATCCGAACGGTCTGGTCGTCATCACGCAGCTCCAGCCGATCACGGTGGTGTTCACGATCCCCGAGGACGACCTCCCGCCCATCATGAGGAAGCTGACGGCCGGGGAGCCCCTGCCGGTGGAGGCCTACGACCGCGCCAACCGCAACCACATCGCCACGGGCTCGCTCCTCACCGCCGACAACCAGATCGACCAGGCAACCGGGACGACCCGGTTGAAGGCGATCTTCGCGAACGAGGACGGCGCGCTGTTCCCCAATCAGTTCGTCAACGTGCGGCTGCTGCTCGACGTGCGCAAGGGCGCGGTCATCGTGCCGGTGGCGGCCGTCCAGCGGGGCCCGCAGGGCACGTTCGTCTACGTGGTGAAGCCGGATCACACGGTGGACGTGCGTCCGGTCACGGTCGGCCCGACGACCGGGACCGACACCGCGATCGAGGCCGGCCTCGCGCCCGACGACGCGGTCGTCGTGGACGGCGTCGACAAGCTGCGGGCGGGGAGCGCGGTCCAGGTGCGGGCTCCGGAGCGCAACGGCGCGGCCGCCAAGCCGGGTGCATGAACCCGTCGCGGCCCTTCATCCTGCGGCCCGTCGCGACCTCGCTGCTGATGGCCGCCATCCTGTTGGCCGGCGCCATCGCGTACCGGCAGCTCCCCGTCTCCGCGCTGCCGCAGGTCGACTATCCCACCATCCAGGTGCTCACGTTCTACCCCGGCGCCGGGCCCGACGTGATGGCCTCGTCCGTGACCTCGCCGCTCGAGCGACAGTTCGGGCAGATGCCGGGCCTGAACCAGATGATGTCGACGAGCTCGTTCGGCTGCTCGGTGATCACGCTCCAGTTCGCGCTCGATCTCAACATCGACGTGGCCGAGCAGGAGGTGCAGGCGGCCATCAACGCGGCCGCGACCTATCTCCCGCGCGACCTGCCGAATCCGCCCGTCTACAGCAAGACGAACCCGGCCGACGCGCCTGTCCTGACCCTCGCCCTCACCTCGGCGACGCTCCCGCCGGCGAAGGTCCAGGACCTGGCGGACACGCGGCTGGCGCAGAAGATCTCGCAGCTCCCCGGCGTCGGGCTGGTCAGCATCAGCGGCGGGCAGAAGCCCGCCGTGCGCGTCCAGGCGAACCCGACGGCGCTGGCCGCCTACGGCCTCGGCCTCGAGGACGTGCGCACCGCGCTCGCGCAGGCGAACGTGAACCAGGCGAAGGGCAACTTCGACGGCCCGGACCAGGCCTACACGATCGGCGCCAACGACCAGCTGCTCTCGAGCGACGCCTACCGGCCGCTGGTCGTCGCCTACCGCAACGGCGCGCCCGTGCGCGTCTCGGACGTCGCCGACGTGATCGACGACGCGGAGAACGTGAAGCAGGCCGCGTGGATGAACACCCTCCCCGCCGTCATCGTCAACATCCAGCGGCAGCCCGGCGCCAACATCATCACGGTCGTCGATCGCATCGAGCGGCTCCTGCCACAGCTCACCACCGCGCTGCCGCCCTCGGTGCAGGTCTCGGTCCTCACCGACCGGACCCTCACGATCCGCGCGTCCGTGCGGGACGTGCAGTTCGAGCTCATGCTGACCGTGGCGCTCGTGGTGATGGTGCTCTTCCTCTTCCTGCGCAACCTGCGGGCGACCATCATCCCCAGCGTCGCGGTCCCGCTCTCGATCGTGGCCACTTTCGGCGTGATGTACCTGCTCGGCTACAGCCTGGACAACCTGTCGCTGATGGCCCTCACCATCTCGACCGGCTTCGTGGTGGACGACGCGATCGTGATGATCGAGAACGTCGCCCGCTACATCGAGGAGGGGGAGCCGCCGCTCGCGGCCGCACTGAAGGGCTCGGAGCAGATCGGCTTCACCATCCTGTCGCTCACGGTGTCGCTGATCGCCGTCCTCATCCCGCTCCTTTTCATGGGCGACATCGTCGGGCGGCTGTTCCGCGAGTTCGCCGTCACGCTGAGCGTCACCATCCTGGTCTCGGCCGTCGTGTCGCTCACGCTGACCCCGATGATGTGCGCCCGCCTGCTGCGGAACCGCTTCGGCGCGACCGAGGGCCGCTTCGCGCGCGCGTCGGAGCGGGTCCTGAACAGCGTGATCGAGCGCTACGGCACGAGCCTGCGCTGGGTGCTCGGGCACCAGACCGCGACGCTGGTCGTCGCCGTCGTGACGCTGGTGGGGACGCTCGCGCTCTACGTCGTGGTGCCGAAGGGGTTCTTCCCCGTGCAGGACACGGGCGTGATCCTGGGTGTGTCCGAGGCGCCCCAGTCGGTGTCGTTCGCCGCCATGGCGGAGCGCCAGCAGGCGCTCGCCGCGGTGATTCTCGAGGATCCCGCGGTGCAGAGCCTCTCGTCCTTCATCGGCGTCGACGGCGTCAACACGACGGCGAACAGCGGGCGCATCCAGATCAACCTGAAGCCCCTCGCCGCGCGCCGCGTGAGCGCGAGCGACGTCATCCGTCGCCTGCAGCCGCGGCTCGTCGCGGTACAGGGGATCACCCTCTTCATGCAGCCGATCCAGGACCTCACCGTGGAGGACCGGGTCAGCCGCACGCAGTACCAGTTCACGCTCGAGGCGGCCGACCCGGGCGAGCTGCACGCCTGGGCTCCGCGGCTCCTCGAGCGGCTGCAGGCGCTCCCCGAGCTCCGCGACGTGGCGAGCGACCAGCAGAACGGCGGGCTCCAGGCGTCGCTGGTGATCGACCGCGACACGGCCTCCCGCCTCGGCATCACTCCCCAGCTGATCGACGACACCCTCTACGACGCCTTCGGCCAGCGCCAGGTGTCCACGATCTTCACGCAGCTGAACCAGTACCACGTCGTCCTCGAGGTGCAGCCGAGCTTCCAGCAGAACCCGGAGACCCTGAAGGACATCTACGTGCGCTCGGCCGCCGGCGCGCCCGTGCCCCTCGCCGCCTTCACCCACTTCGCCCCGGCCACCACCGCGCTCGCCGTCAACCACCAGGGTCAGTTCCCCGTCGTCACCCTCTCCTTCAACCTCGCGCCCGGCGTCGCCCTCGGCGACGCCGTCGCCGCGATCGAAGCCGTCGCAAGCGACCTCGGCCTCCCCGCCAGCATTCGCCAGAGCTTCCAGGGCACCGCCCAGGCCTTCCAGGCCTCGCTCGCCAACGAGCCGCTGCTCATCCTCGCTGCCCTGGTCACCGTCTACATCGTCCTCGGCGTCCTCTACGAGAGCTACATCCACCCCCTCACCATCCTCTCCACCCTCCCCTCCGCCGGCGTCGGCGCCATCCT
>VBKJ01000110.1 GCA_005879795.1 Deltaproteobacteria bacterium | reverse complement strand
CGCGACGGGATCGAGCCGCATGTCGAAACCGTCGACGCTGCCCAGGCCGTACCGTCGGCCCGTGGTGGGCATGAACTGGAGCGGTCCGGCCGCCCCCGCGCTCGAGTACGAGTGAACCTTGGCCCCGGTTTCCTGGGCCATCACCGCGAACAGCAGCGCCTCGGGGAGATTGGCCTTCTCGTAGATCGGTGCGATCTGTTCCCGCAGGAAGAGGTAGTTCTCGTAAGCGTCTGCGAGTTGGGGGCGATTCCAGGTGAGCCAGTCGTTGAGCGCCCGCTTCACGGGTCCGTTGAGGGGGATCGCGTCCTCGAGCTGCAGGCCGCGCCGCGGGGACTCGGCGCTTGCCGTCGGCGCGGGCCCCGTGGTCGACGCCTGGTCGACGAGCTGCTCGCGAACCGCCGGGACCGAGGGTGGGCTCGCCGCCGCGAGGCGTCTCTCGTCGATGGCGGCGCGCAGCGCCCGGATGAAGATATCGATGTCGCAACCGTCCGTCCGCACGCACTCCTCGGCGAGGACGGTCATCCGGTCCGTGGCCGATGCGAGCAGGTTGTTCCCCATGACCGGATCGCCGGATACGATCAGCTCGAGGCCTCTCACGTAGTCGCGCCCGCGGTCATGGATCTTGGCGGACAGCTCCAGGAGCCGGGGAGACGCGAATGCCCTCCGTCGAGAATCCACCAGAGCGAACGCCGTCGCCGTGAGCGTCATGGCCAGCAGGAGCCACGGTGTCGCCCGCGCCTTGATGATCGTCTGCGATGTCGAGTTCATTGCGGTCCTCCAATGGAAATCGCCAGGAGGCCTGAGTCGCAAATCCGCGGCCAACGCGAGGGCCTCTACTCCGAGTCTCGGCGCCCTCTTTGCGCACGCGAACGAATTGCGGACGAAGTCGAATCCGCCGACCAAGCAGGCTCGGCCTTGCCGCCCGGGTGACGAAGGTTTGCCGTACCGTCCGTTTTTGGCGTGCTCGCCAAAGGGCGGCCGGTCCCGTTGCCCGTCCCCTCGACGGCACAGCTGTTGCATAGTGCGAACGCATGGCAACCCTCCCGGGGGCACGGCGTCCGGACGTACCCGGGACTGCGGCCGTGGGTGCGCCAGCCGTCGATGGCGAGGCGGTGGCCGCGCGCCTGCGTGAGCTCGGTGCAGCTGCGAAGGCGCCGGTGGAAGCGCTCGAGCCGGCGCTAAGCGCGATCCTCGA
The DNA here is from genome assembly GCA_005879795.1 of Deltaproteobacteria bacterium. Taxonomy (NCBI): domain Bacteria; kingdom Pseudomonadati; phylum Myxococcota; class Myxococcia; species Deltaproteobacteria bacterium. Next base: position 13,204 of record VBKJ01000110.1, on the reverse strand, counting down.
GGCGACGGGCGTGACGGCCGCCGCGGTGTGCCTGTACGACCCGCGTTACGAGCTCCTGCGACTCGCGGCCGAAGTGGGGCTCTCCGACGAGGGCTGTCAACGGCTGCGGACCGTGCGGCGCGGAGGCGTCTCGGGATGGGACATGCCGCTGCACAGCTTGCTCAATCGCCGCGCCTATCTCATCGGGAACGCCGCGCAAAACCGCTATGTCCCTGCGCTGGTCGACTCGGCAAAGCCGGTCCGTGCCGTGGCCTGTCTCCCGCTCTACAGCGGCTCGGTCCCCGCTGGGAGCCTCGTGCTCGTTACGGTCGCGGTGCGGCCCTTCGGGGAAGGCGAAATCCGTGCGCTCGAGCAGCCGCTCCGGGAGCTCGGGAAGCTGATCGAGGCGGTTCGGCGGCAGGCGAGCGAGGCGGCCTCGGCCCGCAGCGCCGTCTCCGCGCTGGCGGCCGAGGGCGATGCGGAGCCTCCGCCCGACGTGCCCGACGCGGCGGGCGTCCGGCCGGCGCGGACCGCGTCGGCGGCGGAGCGGGATGCGGCGCGCCTCACGTCGCTCGCCGCGGCGCTGGCGACTGCACAGCGCGAGCAGGCCCGGCTCGAGAGGGAGCTGGAGCGGCTTCGGGCCACGGCGCCGCGCGAGGACGCGCGTGTCGTCGAGCAGACGGTGGAGATCGACCGGCTGCGGGCGCGGCTGGCGGAAGCGGAGGCGGGGGCGGCGCACGAGCAGCGGGTCCGCGAGCAGCTGGAGGCGGCGCTGGAGCGGGGGGCGTCGGTCGGCCAGCACGACGTGGGCGAGGCGCTCGCGGCGGCCCGGCGTACCGAGGCGGTCCGGGCGGCGCTCGCGGCGGAGAACGCGCGGCTTGCGGCAGAGCTCGAGCGGCTCCGTTCGGCCGGACCGCACGAGGGTGCGCAGGTCCTCGAGCAAGCGGTGGAGATCGACCGGCTGCGGGCGCGGCTGGCGGAAGCGGAGGCGGGGGCGGCGCACGAGCAGCGGGTCCGCGAGCAGCTGGAGGCAGCGCTGGAGCGGGGAGCGTCGGCCTGGCAGCACGACGTGCGCGAGGCGCTCGAGGCGGCGCGGCGTACCGAGGCGGCCCGGGCGGCGCTCGCGGCGGAGAACGCGCGGCTTGCGGCAGAGCTCGAGCGGCTCCCTTCGGCCGGACCGCACGAGGGTGCGCAGGTCCTCGAGCAAGCGGTGGAGATCGACCGGCTGCGGGCGCGGCTGGCGGAAGCGGAGGCGGGGGCGGCGCACGAGCAGCGGGTCCGCGAGCAGCTGGAGGCAGCGCTGGAGCGGGGAGCGTCGGCCGGGCAGCACGACGTGCGCGAGGCGCTCGAGGCGGCGCGGCGGGCGGAGGCGGCCCGGACGGCCGCGGCCGCCGAGAGCGCGCGGCTCGTCGCGGAGGTGGACTGGGCGCGTCATGAGGTGGCACGCATCGAGCCGCTCGTGGCGGCGCTCACCAGGGCCGAAGCCGAGCAGGCGCGGCTCGCCGCCGCGTTGGAGGCGGTCGCCGCGGAGCGTGCCGAGCAGGCCGCGGCCCAGGCGGCGCGCGAGGAGGCCCGCGTCGAGGAGCACGCGGGCGAGCTCGCGCGCCTGAGCGCGCGGGTGGCCGAAGCTGAGGCCGCGGCGGCACGCGAGCAGCGCGCCCGGGAGGCACTCGAGGCGGCGACGGTGCGCGACCTGCCGGAGCCAGCCAACGACGTGCTGCAGGCACTGGAAGCGGTGCGCGAGGCCGAGGCCATGCGCGACGCGGCGCGCACGGAGCTCGCGGCCGCGAGGAGTGAGCTCGTACACACACGGGCCGCCGCCGAGGCGGCACACGAAGAGGGGACGCAAGCGCGCAGCGAGCTCGAGCGCCTCCGGGCACAGGAGCGCGCGGCGCGCGGCGAGCGCGACGAGCTCGCCCGTGCGCTCGGGGAAGCGCGGGCGGGCGCGCAGGCGCTGGGCGCCAAGCTCGAGGAGCGCGCGCACGCAGTCGACACGCTGCTCACGGAGCACGCCGCGGAGGCGGCCGCCGTCGGGGAGCGCTTGGAGACGCTCGCCGCGGAGGGCGACCAGCTGCGGGCGACCGCGGCTGCTCTCGAAGTCGAACGAGACCGCCTGGCCGCGGAGGTGGATGGGGCGGGGGCGGCGCGAGCGCACCTCGCGCAGGCGTTGGAGCAGGGGCTGGAGGCGGCGCGGGTGCGGGAGCAGGGCCTGCACGAGCGGCTCGCGGAGCGCGGTCGCGAACTCGAGACGCTGGGGGCGGCGCACGCGGCAGAGACCGCGACGACTACTGCGCGCCTGGAAGCGCTCGCGGCGGAGAACGACGAGCTCAGTGCGGCGCTGGCGACGCTCGAGGTGGAACGCGATCGTCTGGCCGCGGAGGTGGATGGGGCGGGGGCGGCGCGGGTACACCTCGAGCAGGCGCTGGAGCGGGGGCTGGAGGCGGCGCGGGCGCGGGAGCAGGGACTGATCGACCGGCTCGCGGAGCGGGAGCACGAGCTCGAGCGGGTGCGGGCGGAGCAGGCGGCGGAGGCCGCGGGTGCAACGGCACGGCTGGAGACGCTCACGGCCGAGGGCGATCAGCTGCGCGTGGCGGTGGCGGCGCTCGAGACCGAGCGCGATCGTCTGGCCGCGGAGGTGGATGGGGCGGCGGCGGCGCGGGCGCACCTCGAGCAGGCGCTGGCGCGTGAGCTGGAGGCGGCGCGGGCGCGGGAGCAGGGACTGAACGAGCGCCTCGCCGAGCGCGAGCGCGAGCTGGAAGAGCTGCGCATGGAGCACGCGAGCGACGCCGCGTCCGCGGCGGCGCGCCTCGAGGCGCTCGCCACGGAGTGCGAGGAGCTGCGGGCAGGGCTAGCCGCCGCTGAGGCAGGGGGCGAGTGGCCGGGCGCGCCGCTCGACGAAGCCGTTGGCGCCGAGCTCGCCGAGGAAGTCCGCGGCCACGAGCCCGGTGCGCAGGAGGCGCTGGCACCGGCGGGGGAGCCGGTATCTCCGGCGGAAGCCGCAGCGAGCGGCGCACCCACCGCTGCCGCGACTCCGTCCCGCGGCGGATCGCCCGGCGCACTCATCGTGGTGGTAGACGCCCACCCGGCTTGGGAGGGTGCGACGCCGCAGGGGCATCGGGTCATCGCCGTCCCGCCGGACGATGAGATCGCGGCGCGTCTCGCCGAGCTGCAGCCCACGCGCGTGGTCGTCAACCTCGTCGGGGCGAAGGCGCTAGCGGCGCTCGCCGCGTTGCGCGCCGGGGGATGCACCGCGCGCGTCTGGGGATGCCTCGCGGACCCGGCGGCCGGCCGGGCGCTGGCGCTCGGCATGATCGACCTCGCCGGCCGCCCGCTCGATCCGGACGCGGTCCTCGCCTCGCTCGGGCCCTACGCGAGGCGGGAAACGCGCGTCGTCACCGTTGGCGACGACTTCGTCGCGTTCATCAGCCTGCGGCACGCGATGGTGCGACAGGGAATGTCAGCGTCGATGGCCTGGAGCGCCAAGCAGGCCGCCGAGCTGCTCCCCATGGTGCGGCCCGAGGTCGTGGTGATCGACCTGGAGCTGCCCGCGCGAGAGATCTGCGGCATCGTTGTTCGGCTCGCTTCGAGCGAGCCCGTCCCGAGCGCCATCCTCGTCCGGGGCACCAAGGACCCCGCGCTGGCCTTCGCGGCGGCGCTGGCGCAGGCGACGCACGTTCGCCGGACGGTGCCGCTCCATGAATTGCTCACGCGCGTCCTACGCGTAGCGAGTCCCGGCCCGCCTGACATCGCTGACTGATGGCCTGATCCGGACGAGCGCGGGCGAAGCTCAGTCGAAGAAGCGCTCCTCGCCGATCACCGCCAGGGCCCGCGCCGCGATCGGGTCCGCGGCGAAGCGGCGGCGAATGCAGTCGTCCCTCAGGTAGTTCGCCGCGGCGATGAAGGTCATCGCCTGGTCGAGGGCGAGATACGCGTGCGCCACCCGGCCCGAGCGGGGGTCGACGGCGTCGTAGAAGCCGTACTCGCCGTAGACGTCGTAGAGGGCGGCGAGCTGCCGCAGCTCCCCCGCCGCCTCCGCGGGCGCAACGCCGAGCGCGAGCGCCACCGCGTGCGGCGTGACCGCACCCACCCCGTAGCCGAGCGAGCCGAGCAAGCGGACGCCGTACTCGCCGTACCCGTCGTTCCCGGGCGTCGAGCTCGGGGAGAGGCCCCACACCGGGTAGCCGAGCTCCTCGAGGGCGTAGCGGCGCTGGACGGCGACGTGCGCCGCGTCGTTCGCGCCGAGGCTGAGCGGCGCATGGTGCGCCTCGTCCAGGACGAGGGTCGGCATGAGCGCCTCGAACATGCTGCCGCCCCAGGACGGGACGTAGCGCTCGCCCTTCCATTCGTACCAGCCGCCGACGAGGGGGTGGCCGCGGACCGTCTTCCGCTCGCGCCCCTGCGGGCGCAGCGACTGCCACCGGCACGCCGGGGGGAAGGTGCGGATCATGCGGAACCAGTGCTCCTCCGGCACGTCGCCCTTGCCGATGGCGATCAGGCTCCCGAGACGCGACTCGGCGTAGAGCATCCCGTAGTGGAACTGCGAGCGCGCGGCGAGGTGCACCCAGTAGCCGTGCGACATGCGCTGCCGGCGGGCGTCGTAGAAGAAGCGGTAGTCGCCCCGCTCGATGAGCCGGGTGCACTCGTCGCGGAGCTCGGGAAACGTCGTCCGCACCACCATCAGGCCCGCCGTCAGCCACGAGGAGTCGACGAAGGAGATGAAGTTGCTCGTGCGCTCGAGCGAGGTGGTGTCGTAGTAATTGAAGAGGAACCCCCGGTGGGTCTCGAGAGGGCCGAGCGTGTCGAGCAGGGCGCGGACGCGAGCCACGGCCTCCCGCTCCGAGACGAGCCCGAGCTCCCGCGCCGCGACGATCGTGATCAGGCGGAGGCCGATGCTCGTCACGTTGGTGTAGTCGCCGACGCGGGCATCCTCCCGGCCGCCCGACGCCTCGGCCAGGCGGACGTTGTCGACGGGCAGGTGGTGCTCGCGGTCGGTGAACGCCTCGAGCCCGCGCCACGTGTCGCGGGCGAGGCGGGCGACGAACTCGGCGTCGGTGCGCGGCAGCGCCTCGCGATCGGCCAGGAGACGCTCGGGCCAGCCGGCCAGCCGGGCCTTGATGTAGGGCTTCGCCGCCTCCTCGCCGCCGCGCGATGCCTCCCAGGCCTTCTTCCTCGTCGGGACGACCACGGCGCGGGTGCCGGGCTCGACCCGGCCGCCCACCACCTCGCCGCCCAGCTCGCAGGTCTCGGCGGCGGAGAAGAGGCGGGCGAGGGCGTCGCGGGCGGCGGTCCAGGGGCTCGCGGCGGCGGAGCCGGGGGAGAGGCAGAACGAGAGGGCGAGCAGCACGAGGGGGCGCGGCGGCACGGGGACCACCCCTTCGCAGAAGAGGGTGGGTTGGTAAAGCCGGCGCGCGTCCCGGCCGATACAGCAGCACGGGAGGACGCCGAGCCTCGTGCCGATCGTCGAGAAGGACCCGTGGCGTGCGCAGTACTTCGTGGGCGTCGCCTGCCCGGAGGACGTCGTCATTCCGACCGATGACGCCGACGCCTACCGGCTCCATCCGGCGCACCGTTGGATCTACAACAAGCTCCTCGTCTGCGAGACCCAGGGGCTCGAGCACGGCCCGCACGGGATCGCGCCGTCTCGCTTCCCGGTCTTCAGCAAGCCCATTTACAATCTGCGCGGCATGGGGGTCGGCGGGAAGGTCATCGGCACGCGCGAGGAGTACGAGCGCGAGCAGGTGCCGGGCCACCTCTGGATGCCGGTCCTCGGCGGCGCGCACGTGAGCAGCGACGTGGCGGTCGTGGACGGCGAGCCCCTCTGGTGGCGGCACTCGACCGGCCTCGGGCTCGGCGACGGGACCTTCGACTACTGGACCGTGCTGGCCGACCCGCTGCCGGCGCTCGAGGCGTCCGGCGGCGAGTGGCTCCGCCGCCACCTGCGCGGCTACTCGGGGTTCGTGAACCTCGAGACGATCGCCGGCACGATCATCGAGGCCCATCTCCGCTTCGCGGACCAGTGGGTCGATCTCTACGGGGCGGGCTGGCTCGAGAGCCTGGTCGAGCTCTACGCGCACCGCCGCTGGCGCTTCGCCGACTCGGCACGGCGCACCGGGTACAGCGTGGTCCTCTTCGGGCAGCACGGGGCGCGCTGGGCGATCGATCCCGCCGAGGTCGACGCGCTCCGCAGCGGGGCCGGCGTGTCGAGCATCCAGATCACGTTCCACGCGGACCGGCCGCCCGACGCGCACGCCATGCCGCCGGGCGGGTTCCGGCTCGCGATCGTCAACTGCTGGGATCTCGCGGTGGGCCTCCTCGTGCGCGAGCGGCTCACGAGGATGTTCCGCACCTCGGACGCGCGCGAGGCGGCGCATCCCGGCGCGCCGTGAAGATCCGCACCGCGTTCCCGCGTCCGGTCCGGCGGATCGAGCACTGCTGGATCCCCTTGCCCGACGGGTGCCGGCTCGCGGCCCGCCTGTGGCTCCCCGAGGACGCCGACACGTCGCCCGTGCCCGCCATCGTCGAGTACATCCCGTACCGCAAGCGCGACTTCACGCGCGCGCGCGACGAGCCGATGCACCACTACTTCGCGGGCCACGGCTACGCCGCCGTGCGGGTCGACGTGCGCGGAGCGGGCGAGTCGGACGGCCTTCTCGTCGACGAGTACTCGGAGCAGGAGCTCGCCGACGGCGTCGCGCTGGTCGACTGGCTCGCCCGGCAGCCGTGGTGCAGCGGGGCGGTCGGGATGATCGGCAAGTCGTGGGGCGGCTTCAACGTCCTGCAGATCGCCGCCCGGCAGCCGCCCGCGCTGAAGGCGGTGGTCACGGTCTGCGGGTCCGACGACCGCTACGCCGACGATGCCCACTACATGGGCGGCTGCCTCCTGAACGAGAACCTCACCTGGGGGTCCGTGCTGCTCGCCTGGAGCGCGCTCCCGCCCGACCCGGCGCTCGTGGGGGAGCGCTGGCGCGCGACCTGGCTCGAGCGCCTCGACCATGCCGTCCTCTTCCCCGAGGTCTGGCTTCGCCATCAGCGGCGCGATGCGTACTGGCGGCATGGCTCGGTGGGCGAGGACCTCGCCCGCGTCGCCTGTCCCGTCTACGCGATCGGTGGGTGGGCGGATGCGTACACGAATGCGATCCCCCGACTCCTCGCGGGGCTCGCGGCGCCGCGCAAGGGTCTCGTCGGGCCCTGGGCGCATGTCTACCCGCACGCTGGCACTCCCGGGCCGGCGATCGGGTTCCTCCAGGAGGCGCTCCGCTGGTGGGACCGGTGGCTCAAGGGGATCGGCACCGGGATCATGGACGAGCCGCTCTGCCGTTTCTGGATGCCGGAGGGCCGCGAGGGGGCCGGCCGGTGGGTGGCGGAAGCGGCCTGGCCGTCGCCGCGCATCACGCCGAGGCGCTGGGCGCTGGCTCCGGGTCGGCTGGAGGAGACGGGCGGCGCGGAGACGCGCGTCGAGCGGCGCTCGCCGCAGGCGGTAGGGCTCGCCGCCGGCGACTGGTGCTCCTTTGGAGGCGAGGACGACGCTCCCGGGGACCAGGGGGACGACGATCGGGGGTCGCTCACGTTCGACTCGGCGCCCCTCGGCGAGCGGCTCGAGATCCTCGGCGCTCCCGTCGCCGTTCTCGAGCTGGCCGTGGACCGGCCCCAGGCGTTCCTCGCGGTCCGCCTGAACGAGCTCCTCCCCGACGGCTCCTCGGCCCGCGTGACCTACGGCGTGCTCAATCTCACGCACCGGGCGAGCCACGAGCACCCCGAGGCGCTCGAGCCGGGACGGCGATACACCGTGCGCGTGCCGCTCGACCACGTCGCGCACGCGTTTGCGCCCGGCAGTCGCATTCGCCTCGCGGTCTCGAGCGCGTACTGGCCCCTCGTGTGGCCGTCACCCGAGGCGGTGACGTTGACGCTCTTCACCGGTACCAGCAACCTCGAGCTGCCGGTCAGGCCGGTGGACCCGGGGGACGATCGGCAGAGGCCCTTCGCGGAGCCCGAGGGCGCACCGTCCGCTCCGTACACCGAGCTGCGCCCCCGGCGCGTCACGCGCATGGTCGAGCGCGACGGCGCCACGGGGGAGGTCGTGCACACGATCGTGACCGAGGGAGCCGAGCTCGGAGCAGCGGGGCAGGGCCGGCTGGAGGAGATCGATCTCGAGCTCGGGCAGTCGAGCGTCCGGCGCTACCGGATCCGGGATGACGACCCGCTGACGGCCCGGGCGGAGGTCGTGCAGCGGATGGGGCTCCGGCGCGGGACGTGGGCGGTGCGGGTCGAGAGCCGTGCCTGGCTCTCCGCGACGCGGGATGCCTTCGAGCTCGGCGCACGGCTCGAGGCCTTCGAGGGCGACAGGCTCGTCCGGTCGCGCAGGTGGGAGTCGAGCGTTGCGCGTGATGGGGTGTAGGGCAGGCTCCTAATCGCCAAGCGCGATGCCGTCGGCGCGCGGGTCGCGAGCGCGCCCTCGGCCCACACCATGGCGAGGAGGTCGCCCGCCCACGCCGCACATGTGCGGGTAGGCCACCGCGAGCGCGAGGCTCGTCGCCACGGCGGCGTCGACCGCGTTGCCGCCGTCGCGCAGCACGTCGAGCCCGATCGCCGAGGCGAGGGTGAGCGGCGAGCAGACGGCGCGGCGGGAGAAGCGGGGCATGCCTGAGTCAGACCCGAGCGGAGCACCTCACCGCCACGCCGGCGACGGCGCCTCGCGCCGGAACCGCCGCTCCCGCAGGCGGTGAAACCACAGGCCGAACCGGTCCAGGTAGAGGTAGACGACGGGGGTGGTGTAGAGGGTGAGGAGCTGGCTCAGGAGGAGGCCGCCCACGATGGTGATGCCGAGGGGGCGGCGCAGCTCGGCGCCCACGCCCATGCCGAGGGCGAGCGGCAGGCCACCCAGCAGGGCCGCCATCGTGGTCATCATGATGGGCCGGAAGCGCAGCAGGCAGGCCTCGTAGATCGCCGCCTCCGGGGGCTTCCCCTCCCTTCGCTCCGCCTCGAGCGCGAAGTCGATCATCATGATGGCGTTCTTCTTGACGATGCCGATCAGCAGGATGATCCCGATGAGCGCGATCACGCTGAGATCGGTGCGGCAGAGTTGGAGTGCCAGGATGGCGCCGACGCCGGCGGAGGGGAGGGTGGAGAGGATGGTGAGGGGGTGGATGTAGCTCTCGTAGAGGATGCCGAGGACGACGTAGACGGTGACCAGAGCGGCGAGGATGAGCAGCGGCTCGTTGGCGAGCGAAGCCTGGAAGGCCTGGGCGGTGCCCTGGAAGCTCGCGCGGATGCCGGCGGGGAGGGCGAGGTCGCGGACGGCGGCTTCGATCGCGGCGACGGCGTCGCCGAGGGCGACGCCGGGGGCGAGGTTGAAGGAGAGGGTGATGGCGGGGAACTGGCCCTGGTGGTTGACGGCGAGGGCGGTGGTGGCCGGGGCGAAGTGGGTGAAGGCGGCGAGGGGCACGGGCGCGCCGGTGGCCGGGCGCACGTAGATGTCCTTGAGGGTCTCCGGGCTCTGCCAGAACTCCGGGGCGACCTCCATCACCACGTGGTACTGGTTCAGCTCGGTGTACATGGTCGAGACCTGCCGCTGGCCGAAGGCGTCGTAGAGGGTGTCGTCGATCAGCTGGGGGGTGATGCCGAGGCGGGAGGCGGTGTCGCGATCGATCGTGATCGAGGCCTCCAGGCCGCGGTTCTGCTGGTCGCTGCTCACGTCGACGAGGTACGGGAGCTCCTGGAGCTTGCGCTGCACGCGCAGCGCCCAGCGGTTGAGCTCCCGCAGGTCGTCGCCCTGCAGAGTGAACTGGAAGAGCGCGTTGCTGAGACGCCCGCCGACCCGGATGTCCTGGACGGCCTGGAGGTAGAGGCTCGCCCCGGGCACGATGGCGAGCTTCGGACGAAGGCGCGCCATCACTTCGGCGGCGCTCAGCTTCCGCTCGTCGATGGGCTTGAGCGCCATGAACATGCGCGCCGCGTTGGTGCCCCCCTGCGTGCCCGTGAACGCGACCACGGTGTCCACCGCCGGGTCCGACCTGACGATACCCACGAACTGCGCGAGCTTCTGCTGCATCGAATGGAACGAGGTGTCCTGGTCCGCCTGGACGGCCCCCATGAGCCGCCCGTTGTCCTGCTCCGGGAAGAATCCCTTGGGCACGATCACGTACAGGTACACGTTGATGCACACGGTGGTCAGCGCCACGAGCATGGTGAGACGGGGGTGCCGCAGGACCCACGCCAGCCCCACCTCGTAGGCCCCGAGGAGCCGGTCGAAGGCACGCTCGCTCGCCCGGTAGAGGCGTCCGTGCGCTTCGCCGCGCCTGGACTTGAGGAAGCGGGCACACATCATCGGGGTCGTGGTGAGGGAGACCACGAGCGACACGGCAACGGCCACCGAGAGCACCACCGCGAACTCCCGAAAGAGCCGCCCGACGATCCCGCCCATCAGCAGGATGGGGATGAACACGGCCACGAGCGAGGCGCTCATCGAGAGGACGGTGAAGCCGATCTCGCGCGAGCCACGCAGCGCGGCCGCTCGCGGCGTGAGCCCCTGCTCGAGGTAGCGGGTGATGTTCTCGATCACGACGATCGCGTCGTCGACTACGAAGCCGGTCGAGATGGTGAGCGCCATCAGCGAGAGGTTGTCGATGCTGTAGCCGCACAGATACATCACCCCGAACGTGCCGATCAGGGACAGCGGCACCACCACCCCCGGGATCGCGGTCGCCCACGCGTTGCGCAGGAACACGAACACCACGAGGATGACGAGCGCGATCGAGACGAGGAGCGTCAGCTCGACGTCGCGGATGGAGCTGCGGATCGTGGTGGTGCGGTCGAGCATCACGGTCAGGTCGATCGCGGCGGGAATCGAGGCCCGGAGCTGCGGCAGGAGGGCCCGTACGCGGTCGACCGTCGCGATGATGTTGGCAGCGGGTTGCCGGAAGATGATGATCAGGACGGCCGGCTTGCCGTTGGCGAGGCCGGCGGTGCGCAGGTCCTCGACCGAGTCCACGACCTCGGCGACGTCCGAGAGGCGCACCGGCGCGCCGTCGTGGTAGGCGACGATGAGCGGCCGGTACTGATCGGCCTTGAGCAGCTGGTCGGTGGTGCGGATCGCCCACGCGGTGGTCCCGTTCGCGAGCTCGCCCTTGGGCCGGTTGGCGTTGGCGGCGCCGAGCGCCGCCCGCACCTGCTCGAGCCCGATGCCGTACTTGTTGAGCACCGTGGGGTTGAGCTCCGCGCGCACCCCGGGGAGCGCGCTGCCGCCGACGACCACCTGGCCCACGCCCTGCACTTGCGCGAGCTTCTGCTGCAGGATCGACGAGGCCGCGTCGTAGAGCCGGCTCGTGTCGATGGTGGGCGAGGTGAGCGCCAGGATGAGGATGGGCGCGTCGGCCGGGTTCACCTTCCGGTAGTTGGGATTGTTCGGCAGGTTCGTCGGCAGCTGCCCGCGCGCGGCGTTGATCGCGGCCTGCACGTCGCGCGCGGCGGCGTCGATGTTGCGGCCGAGGTCGAACTGCAGGACGACCATCGTCGAGCCGAGGTAGCTCGTCGACGTCATGTCGGTGACGCCGGCGATGCGGCCGAACTGGCGCTCGAGCGGCATCGCCACGGCCGAGGCCATGGTCTCCGGGCTCGCCCCGGGGAGAGCGGCCGTCACCTGGATGGTCGGGAACTCCACCTGCGGGATGGGCGACACCGGGAGGTGCTGGAAGGCGAGCACGCCCGCCAGGGCGAGCGCCAGGGTCAGGAGCGAAGTCGCGACGGGGCGGCGGATGAAGGGCGCGGAGATGCTCACCGGGCCTCGAGTGCCATGTCGTCGGCCGCCCTGGGCACCCTCCGCCGCGCGAGCCGGTCGAAGGCCAGGTACACGACGGGGGTGGTGTAGAGGGTGAGGAGCTGGCTCACGAGGAGGCCGCCGACGATGGTGATGCCGAGGGGGCGGCGCAGCTCAGCGCCCACGCCCGTACCGAGGGCGAACGGGAGGCCGCCCAGCAGGGCCGCCATGGTGGTCATCATGATGGGGCGGAAGCGCAGCAGGCAGGCCTCGTAGATCGCCGCCTCGGGCGGCTTCCCCTCCGTCCGCTCCGCCTCGAGCGCGAAGTCGATCATCATGATGGCGTTCTTCTTGACGATGCCGATCAGCAGGATGATCCCGATGAGCGCGATCACGCTCAAATCGGTGCGGCAGAGGAGGAGCGCCAGGATGGCGCCGACGCCGGCGGAGGGGAGGGTGGAGAGGATGGTGAGGGGATGGATGTAGCTCTCGTAGAGGACGCCGAGGACGATGTAGACGGTGACCAGCGCGGCGAGGATGAGCAGCGGCTCGTTGGCGAGCGAGGCCTGGAAGACCTGCGCGGTGCCCTGGAAGCTCTGGCGGATGCTGGCGGGGAGGCCGAGGTCGCGGGCGACGGCTTCGATGGCGGCGACGGCGTCGCCGAGGGCAACGCCGGGTGCGAGGTTGAAGGAGAGGGTGACGACGGGGAACTGGCCCTGGTGGTTGACGGCCAGCGCGGTGGTGGCCGGGGCGAAGTGGGTGAAGGCGGCGAGGGGTACGGGCGCGCCGGTGGCCGAGCGCACGTAGATGTCCTTGAAGGTCTCCGGGTTCTGCTGGAAGCTCGGCTGCACCTCGAGGACGACGTGGTACTGGTTCAGCTGCGTGAAGATCGTGGACACCTGGCGCTGGCCGAAGGCGTCGTAGAGGGTGTCGTCGATCATCTGGGGCGTGATGCCGAGGCGGGAGGCGGTGTCCCGGTCGATCACCAGCGACGCCTGGAGCCCGCCGTTCTGCTGGTCGCTCGCCACGTCGCGGAGCTCGGGGAGCGCCTGCAGCCGCTCGACGAGCCGCGGCGCCCAGGCGTGCAGCTCGCCCGCGTCGGCCGCCTCGAGCGTGAACTGGTATTGCGTGCGGCTGACGCGGTCCTCCACCGTGAGGTCCTGGACCGGCTGCATGAAGAGGGTGATCCCCTGCACCGCGGCGAGCCGCGGCTGCAGGCGACGGATGACGTCGCTGGCGCCGACGCCGCGCGCGTCGAGGGGCTTCAGGTTGATCTGGATGCGCCCGCTGTTCGCCGTCGTGTTGACACCGTCGACGCCGATGAAGGACGAGAGGCTCTGCACCGCGGGATCGTGCAGAATCACCGCGGCGAGCGCCTGCTGGCGCTCCGCCATGGCGGCGAACGACACCGACTGCGGCGCCTCGGACACGCCCAGGATCACGCCCGTGTCCTGCACGGGGAAGAAGCCCTTC
>VBKJ01000109.1 GCA_005879795.1 Deltaproteobacteria bacterium | reverse complement strand
GGTGCCGCTGGCAGATGCCGCAGAAGATGAGCTGCGCGACCAGCTCGCTGATCCCCATCGGCGAGAGCGAGATGAACGCTTCGCGTACGCCCGGCGTCGGGTCGAAGAGACGCGCGGCCTGCATGCCGCGCGGCCCCTGGATATGGAACGAGAGGGGGATCGCCGCCTCCTCGAGGGCGTTCCAGAGCGGCTCCCACAGCGGATCGCTGTAGTGCGGCGCGCCGACCGTGTCGGGGAAGGCGTCGACCTGAACGCCACGTGCGCCCTTCTTGGCGACGCGCTCGAGCTCGGCGAGCGTCTCCTCCACGCCGCCGTTGATGGGGAGGATGGAGATACCCACCAGCCGTCCGTCGCTCGCCTCCTCCAGCTCGAACAGCCAGTCGTTGTAGCGCCGCGTGCAGTACGCGCGCAGCTCCGGCTCGTCGAACCGGCTGGGCCCGCCGCCGTAGAGGACGTCGGCCCGGATGCCGTCCTGGTCCATGTCGGCGAGGCGCGCCTTCGGATCCCACGAGCCGGGGCGCATCTCCTTGTAGGCGACGCGCGGCGTGTAGTCCTTGTAGTCGCGCCCGCCCATGAAGGTGAGCCCCTGCACCGGCGACGCCTTCTGGTCGACGACCCACACGTCGCCCTCGGGGGTGGACTCGACGCGGGGGACGCGGTCCTTCAAGCGGGCGGGCGCGTCGCGGAGCCAGAGGTCGGACGGCGGGTTCACGTGGGAGTCGGCCGAGATGAGCTTGACGGACATGAGCGCGGGCTAACACGAGGCCCCGCGGGGCGACAAGGGCCTCTCCACGATCCACCCCCGCACCCACGGCAGCATCGCGTACGCCGGCACCGCGAACGTGAACGTGAGCGCGAAGTAGTGCCCGTAGCCCAGCCACTCCACCCCGCGCCCCGACACCGCCCCCGCCAGCGAGCCGCTCAGGTTGAAGAGCGCCGAGAGCAGCGCGTACTGCGTCGCCGCCTGCTCCTTGTCGCAGACGTTCATGAGGAAGGCGAGGAACGCCGCCGTCCCGAGCCCGGCGCCGAAGCTCTCGCCGAGCGAGGCGGCGTAGATGCCGGCGCGCCCGGCATCCGTCCAGGCGGCGGCCGCGTAGCCCAGGTTTGCGACCGCCTGGAAGAGGCCGAGCACCCAGAGCGCGCGGAAGATCCCCCAGCGCGACGTGAGCACACCACCCACCAGCGCGCCCACCACCGACGCACCCACGCCGAGCGTCGTCGAGATGAACGCGATCTCGTCGAGGCCGAGCCCGCGATCCACCCAGAACGGCTTCACCATCGGCCCGATCGCGTTCGTGTCGAGCTTGTAGAGGAGGACGAAGAGGAAGACGGGGATGGCGCCCGGGCGGCTCACCCAGGCCTGGAGCGAGCGCGCCCACACCCTGGGCGGCTGGGGGCGGTGGGCGGTCAGCGGCGAGCGTCCGATTTTGAGCCCGAGCGCGAGCAGGCCGACGGCGGCGATGGCGAAGGTGACCGGCCAGCCGGCCCGCCCCGCGAGCGCCACCAGCACGCCACCGGCGAAGACGAGCGCGGCGCGATACGCGGAGACGCGGACGCCGTTCGCCACCCCCTCCTCGCCGGGCGCGAGCAGCTCGATCGTGTAGGCATCGATCGCCACGTCCTGCGTGGCGGCCGCAATGGTGAAGGTGAAGAGGGCGAGCACGAGCAGCGCGCCGACGGGCGCGGCGGGCAGGGCGGCCACCGCGAGCAGCGCGGCCGCCATCACGATGAGCGCGCCCCGGATCCACTGCCGCCGCTCGCCGATCTGGTCGACCAGCGGCGACCAGAACACCTTCGCCCACCACGGCGTGCGCAGCAGGCTGAGCGCCCCGATCGCGGCCAGCGACAAGCCGTGCAGGCGGAAGTAGACCGGGAAATTGTCGAGCACCATCCCGAAGGGCAGCCCCTCGGCGAAGTAGAGGAGCGCCACCCAGGAGAGCTTCCGCCGCGTCCCCACCGCCGGGCCTCCGTAACATGGCGCCGGGTCGGGTCAAAGCACCCCTTCCGGTGGGCGTCGGTTGTTTGCTAAACGATCGTTTGGGAGGACTCCCGTATGGAACCGATGATCTCCAGCGACTCGCACATCGTGGAGCCGCCCGACCTCTGGGAGCGCTGGCTCACGCCGGAGTTCCGGCCGCGCGCGCCGAGGCTCGTGAAGGACGAGGAGGGCGGCGACGCGTGGCTCTACAACGACGGCGGCGCGCCCGCGCCGCTCGGCCTGGTCACGGTTACCCGCGGCCGGCCGCGCGAGGAGCTGCGCTGGTCGGGGGCGCGCTACTCGACCATCAACCAGGGCAACTTCTGCGGCGAGCCGCGCGTCGCCGAGATGCTCGAGGACGGCGTGGTCGCCGAGGTCATCTACTCCCCGCAGCGCACCATGCGGCACTTCATGCTCGGCACCGAGGACGACTTCCACCTGGCCGGCATCCGCGCCTACAACGACTGGCTGGCGAAGGACTTCTGCGCCAAGGCGCCGGAGCGTCTGATCGGTATCGGGCAGATGCCGAGCATCGGGGTGGAAGCCGCCATCGCGGAGATGCGGCGCTGCAAGGAGCTGGGGCTCCGCGGCGTCCTCCTCTCCGCCTGGCCGAGCGGCAACCTGAACCTCTCCGAGGCCGACGACGCCTTCTTCGCCGAGGCCGAGCGCCTGGGGATGCCGATCAGCATCCACTGCGGGCTCTCCGCGCGCGGCAAGGTGCCGGCCAAGCCGAAGACGCCCATGGAGGAAAAGGCCGCGCGTGGCGAGGCGACGGGCGGGAAGCAGGTCTCGGCGCTCAGCGGCGCCGGCCTCGACACGATGCCGCTCATCATGGGCGAGATCATCCTGACCGGCGTCCACGACCGCTTCCCGAAGCTCGAGTTCGTGTCGGTCGAGGCGGGGGTCGGCTGGGTCCCGTACTACACCGAGCAGATGGACGACCGCTACGACCGCAACAAGTACTGGGCCAAGATCAAGCTCGAGAAGCAGCCGAGCTAGTACGTGAGGTCCAACTGGTGGTTCACCTTCATCATCGACCACTACGGCGTGCAGAACCGCCAGGCCATCGGCATCGACAACATCATGTGGTCGACCGACTACCCGCACCACGGCTGCGACTGGCCGCGCTCGCGCCAGGTCGTCGCCGACATGATGAAGGACGTGCCGGCGGCGGAGCGACGGAAGATCGTCTTCGAGAACGCGGCGCAGCTGTACGGGATCCGGGTGGGCGAGTAGGTCCCGGCGGCTCAGCCGCGGGCAGCCCGGAACCGTGCCCTGAGCGCGTCCTTCCGGACCTTCCCGGTCGCGTTGCGCGGCAGCTCGGGCAGCACCTCGAGCTGCTCCGGCACCTTCTGCCGCATCACGCCCCGCGCCTCCATGAAGGCGCGCACCTCGGCCAGGGTCAGGCTCTCCGCGCCCGGCCGCAGGACGACGCAGGCGCACACCCGCTCGCCGCTCTGCGCGTCGGGCACGCCGATCACCGCCACGTCGGCCACCTTCGGGTGCGCGGCGAGGTCGTCCTCGATGCCCTTGGCGGAGAGGTTCTCGCCCTTGCGGATGATGATGTCCTTGCGGCGGCCGGTGATGCGGATGAAGCCCTCGTCGTCCATGACCGCGAGGTCACCGGTGCGCAGCATGCCGTCCGGCGTGAAGGCGACGTTCAGCGCCGGGTCGAGGTAGCCGACGCAGAGCTGCGGGCCGTAGACCTCGAGCTCGCCCTCGACGTTCGGCCCGACGGGGCGGCCCGCCTCGTCGACCAGGCGCGCGACGCAGCCGGGGACCGGCCGCCCGTCGGTGCCGAAGCGCTTCTCCTCGGGGTCGGCGGGCGCGCCGGAGGTGAACATCGGGCACTCGGTCATGCCGTAGGAGCGGTGTACGAGGGCGCCGGCGAAGCGCCCCTTCGTCTCGCGCATCAGCTCGGGCGTGACGTCGGCGGCGCCGGCGCCGCTCCCGCGCACGCTGCGCACCTTCTCGGGCGCGAAGTTCTTCGCCGCGAACATGGCCTGGAGGACGGCCGGCGGCCCGCCGGCGCTCGTGATCTGGTGGCGCTCGATCAGGTCGACCGCCAGCTCGGGGTCGAAGGTCTCCATGAACACCGTGCTCGAGCCGTGCGCCACCGGGAGCATGACGAACAGCACGATGCCGCCGATGTGCGGGAGCGGGAACTGGAGGAGACTCCGGTCGTCGGGGCTCGGATGGAGCAGCTCGGCCTGGAAGCGGATCACGGCGCCGAGCGTCGAAGGCGTGTGCTGCACGCCCTTCGGGTCCGCGGTGGTGCCCGAGGTGTAGAACAGCATCGAGACGTCGTGCGGCCCGTGCGGGTTGGGCGGCAGGGGCGTCGCCGCCCTCTCCTCGAGCCCTTCGAGCGCGCGCATGCCCGGTCCCGGCTCGGTGCGCACGGTGAGCACGTGCTCCAGGTCGGGCGCCGCCGCGCGCACCGCCCGCCCGAGCTCGCGGTGATCGACGCCGCGCACGACCCCCGGCACGACGAGCACCCGCGAGCGCGCCTGGCGGCAGACGAAGCTCACCTCGCGCTCGCGGTAGATGGTGATGATCGGGTTCGAGACGGCGCCGATCGAGTCGATCGCGACCGCGAGCGCGGCGCCTTCGAACCAGTTCGGCAGCTGCCAGGAGACGACCTGGCCGGGCCGCACCCCGAGCCCCAGTAGCGCAGCTGCCATCCGCCCGGCCCGCGCCGCGAGGTCGCCGAAGGTGTAGCTCCGCCCGCCCTCGCGCCGGCCCTCGATCAGATAGACGCGCTCCGGGGTCCGGCGCGCGCGCTCGGCGAGCATCGCCGACAACGAGGACTGCGGCCACTCGCCCGTCGCCTCGTGGCGCGCGCGGCGCTCGTCGGGGGGGCGCGTTGGCCGCATGGCGACGGTCGCCTACCCCATCCAGGCGCCCCCGTCCACGCGGGGGAGGGTCGACAGGGCCCGCGGGACCGTCCTATACAGACCCGCCATGGAGCAGGCACGCGTCCTCGCCGCCAGCCGGCGCATGTTCATCGACGGGAAATGGGTCGAGGCCTCGAACGGCGCGACCTACCCCATCCCCAACCCCGCCACCGAGGAGCCGATCGGCACCGCGCCCGACGCGACCGTCGACGACATGAAGCGCGCCATCGCCGCCGCCCGGCGCGCCTTCGACGACGGCCCCTGGCCGCACACGTCGCGCCAGGACCGGGCACGCGTGCTCAGCGCCATCGCAGACGGGATGGAGCGGCGGAAGGAGGAGCTCCGCCAGCTCGTGATCGCCGAGGCGGGCGCCACCTACCTGACGCACGACATCCAGATCGAGCAGCCCATTCAGATGATGCGCCATTACGCCGAGCTGGCGCTCACGTTCGAGTTCGAGGAGCAGCTTCCGAGCCGCGTGAGCCACGGGATGCTCGGCACGCAGGTGAACTCCGGGATCGTCCACCGGCATCCGGCCGGGGTGTGCGGCCTGATCCCCACCTGGAACTTCCCGCTCTTCGTGACCGTGCAGAAGCTCGGTCCCGCGCTCGCGACGGGCTGCACGATGGTCTTCAAGCCCTCGCCCTACGGGCCGCTCATCAACCTCCTCCTGGCGGAGATCATCGCCGAGGCCGACCTGCCGCCCGGCGTGGTCGGCTTCGTCACCGGGCAGTCGAACGCGATCGCCGAGACACTGGTGTCCGACCCGCGCATCGACAAGGTGAGCTTCACGGGCAGCGTCGCCACCGGGAAGAAGATCTTGGAGGCCGCGGCGAAGACGCTCAAGCGCGTCCACTTGGAGCTGGGCGGCAAGTCGGTCGCCATATTCCTCGACACCGACAACCTCGACCTGATCGCGCCGCAGGCCGCCTCGCCCACGTTCTTCCACGCCGGGCAGGGCTGCGCCATGACGACGCGCGTGCTCATCCCGCGCGAGGCTCACGACACCCTGGTCCAGAAGATGGTCGACTTCGTGCAGGGGATGGTGAAGATCGGCGATCCCGCCGACCCGAGCACGTTTCTGGGGCCCGTGATCCGCGACGAGCGGCGCCAGAAGATCGAGGAGTACATCGAGTCGGGGAAGCGCGAGGGCGCCGTCCTCGCCCACGGCGGCGGCCGGCCGAAGGAGATGAGGCGCGGCTACTTCCTCGAGCCCACCATCTTCTGCGCGGTGCCCAACCGCATCCGCATCGCGCAGGAGGAGATCTTCGGGCCCGTCGTGTCCGTGATCCCCTTCGCGGACGAGGACGAGGCGATCCGCATCGCGAACGACTCGACCTACGGGCTCGGCGGCATGGTGCTGACGCGCGACACCGCCAAGGCGATCGCGCTCGCCAGGCGCATCCGCACCGGGGTGGTGTGGATCAACAACGGCATCAACTTCCTCGACGCCCCCTTTGGGGGCTTCAAGGAGAGCGGCATCGGCCGCGAGGGCGGCCGCTTCGGGATGGAGGAGTACACGGAGATCCAGCAGATCGCATGGAAGGCGTGAGGAGGGGGGGGCGCGATGGCGATCGACGAGGCGAAGCTGGAGGAGTTCGTCGGGAGGGCGGTGGGCGAGATGGGCGCAGCCATGAACGCCGCCCTGGTCGTGATCGGCGACAAGCTCGGCCTCTACAAGGCGATGGCAGGCGCGGGCCCGCTCACCTCGGCCGAGGTGGCGAAGCGCACCGGCTGCGCCGAGCGCTACGTGCGCGAGTGGCTTGCCGCGCAGGCGGCGGGCGGCTACGTCACGTACGACGCGGCGGCCAGGACCTACACGCTGCCGCCCGAGCAGGCCTCCTGCCTGGCCGACGAGTCGAGCCCGACCTTCCTCCCCGGCGGCTTCCAGGTGGTCGCCGCGGTGCTGAAGGACGAGCACAAGGTGGCCGAGGCGTTCCGCACGGGCAAGGGCGTGGGCTGGCACGAGCACGACCCCGGCCTCTTCGAGGGGACGGAGCGCTTCTTCCGCCCGAACTACGCGACGCACCTGGTGAGCGAGTGGATCCCCGCCCTCGAGGGCGTGGCGGCGAAGCTCGAGGCGGGCGCGCGCGTGGCGGACGTCGGCTGCGGGCACGGCGCGTCCACCATTCTCATGGCCGCGGCCTACCCCAGCTCGACCTTCGTCGGCTTCGACTACCACGAGCCGTCGATCTCCTGGGCGCGCAAGGCGGCGTCGCGGGCCGGCGTCGGCGGCCGGGTGTGCTTCGAGGTGGCGTCGTCGAAGGCGTATCCCGGCAAGGGCTACGACCTGGTCGCGTTCTTCGACTGCCTGCACGACATGGGCGATCCCGTCGGCGCGGCGAGGCACGTGCTCTCCACGCTCGATCGGGACGGGACGTGGATGATCGTCGAGCCGTTCGCCGCCGACGGCGTCGAGCAGAACCTCAACCCGGTGGGGCGCGTCTACTACTCGGCCTCGACCATGATCTGCACGCCCGCGTCGCTCGCGCAGGAGGTGGGTCTCGCGCTCGGGGCCCAGGCGGGCGAGGCGAGGCTGCGGGAGGTCGTGACCGCGGGCGGCTTCACGCGCTTCCGCCGCGCGACCGAGACCCCCTTCAACCTGGTGCTCGAGGCGCGACCGTAGCCCAGACCTGGGATCCCGAGCGCTACGCGCGCACGGCGCGTTTCGTCTCCGAGCTGGGCGCGCCGGTCGTGGAGCTCCTCGCGCCGGTGGCGGGGGAGCGCATCCTCGACCTCGGCTGCGGCGACGGCGCCCTGACGGAGGCGCTCGTGGCGCGCGGCTGCACGGTGGTCGGCATCGACGCGAGCCCGGCGCAGGTCGAGGCGGCGCGCCGGCGCGGCCTGGATGCACGCGTCCTGGACGGGCAGCACCTCGCCTTCGACCGCGAGTTCGACGCCGTGTTCAGCAACGCGGCCCTGCACTGGATGACGGAGCCCGACCGGGTCATCGCCGGCGTGTGGCGCGCGCTCAGGCCCGGCGGGCGGTTCGTGGGCGAGTTCGGCGGGCGCGGCTGCGTCGCGCGCATCGTCGCCGCGCTGCGCGGGGCGCTGGCGCGCCAAGGCGTCGACGAGCGCCGCATCCAGCCCTGGTACTTCCCCGGCGACGACGAGTACCGCGCGCGGCTCGCGGCGCGGGGGTTCGTCGTGCGCTCGATCGCCCTCATCCCGCGCCCGACGCCGCTGCCGGGCGACGTCGGCGAGTGGCTCGAGACCTTCGCGCAGCCCTTTCTCGCCGCGGCGCCCGACCGCACGGCGCTCCTGGACGCGGTGCGCGCGGAGCTCCGGCCGCACCTCTACGGCGCCGACGGCCGCTGGACGGCGGACTACGTGCGCTTGCGGTTCGCGGCGGCGAAGCCCGGGTGAACGTCGACGGAGCCCGCAATAGGAGCGTCGCTTGATGAGGGACCCGCGCGGCGCCCTTCCGTGCCTGGTCGCTACGCTACCGGGGAGGCGGCTTCATGTCCTCGGGCGCCACGTCGCGCACGTGCTGCGCGAAGTACCAGTGGTGCCCCTCGGGATCCTCGGCTCCATAGCGGCGGTCGCCGTAGAACTGGTCCTGCGGCTCGTGGAGGATATTGGCCCCGGCTTCTCTGGCGTGCCGGAAGTGCCTGTCCACGTCGTCGACGTAGACGTAGAGGTTCTGGGTTGTCTGGCCGAGCCGCTTCGGGTTGCGATAGTGGGGTCCTGGGTTTCCCATCATGAGCACGCCGTCGGCGAACTCCATCTCGGCGTGCATGATCTTCCCGTCCGGCCCCGGCATCCGCATGCGCTCGCGAAAGCCGAACGCTCGGCTGAGCCAGGTGAGCGCGCTGGCCACGTCCTCGTAGTAGAGGTACGGCGTGATGCGAGGCATGTTCGGTGGGGGGTTGGCGGGCATTGGCATCCTCCTTTGGTCTTGGCGGCCCAACGAGTATTTAGTCGCGCGCCCGCACCGAGAAGAGCTGCCCGCTCCAGCGCACGTGGACGCGGTCGGGAAGGATGCGGGCGACCTCGAGGTCGCCCGCCCGCTCCCCCTCGTGCAGCGTCTCCGTGCTGCTGCCATCGACGCTGAGCAGGACCGTCCGTCGCTCGGCCACCGGCGAGTAGAAGAGAAAGCTCACCTGCACGCGCGGCGCGCCCGCCGGAAGGCGCGGCAGCAGCTCGAGCGGGGGAAGGGGTGGGCTCTCCGCCTCGGGGGGTGAGCCGTCCGTCGCGGCGGGCGCGCGCGGGGCAGGCGGCTCGGCGCGGCTAGCCACGGCGGGCGGCTCGGCCGGCCGGGCGACGGGCGGTGCGACCGGCGGCACGGCGGGTGCCGCAGCGACGACGCGGGCGCGCGGCGGCTCGGCGTCGATCGCCGCTTGCGGCAGCGGTGCCACTGGCGCGGCGAGAGGCAACGCTTCCGCCGCCACCGGCGCCGGCGCCGCGGGTGGCGGCGCCGGCGCCCCGCCGGCGACCACGGGCGCGGGAGGCGGAGGCTCCGGCGCCGCGGCGGGAGGCGGGCTCGAGGCGGCGATCGGCTGCGGCGGCGCGCTCTCGAGCGGCGGCGCCGGCGGGCGTCCGTGCCCGGCGCGCAGGAAGAAGGTCAACCCGGCTCCCGTGCCGAACGCGAGTGCGAGGCCCGCGGCGGTGAGTCCGAGCGCGCGGGGTCGCTCGCGAAGGACGGCGGGCGCGTGCGCGGGCGACGCCTCGGCCGCCTCGAGCTTCTTCAGCGCGTCGAGGATCGAGCTCACGACGGCGCTCCGAGCGTCGGCCGCGGGTACCCGCCGGCGGCCGCGTAGAGGACGATGCGCGTGAGCCGCCCGACGCGCCCGTCGACGGCCAGGAAGCGCGCGCGCTGGAAGCCGAGCACGGCGGCCTCGGTCGCAGGGTCGAACTGCCCGCTCTCCTTCCCGTCGTAGGCGCCGATGCGGCGGAGGAGGGCCTGCAGCCGCGCCACGGGCGCGCCGTGCGACTCGTGCCCGAAGGCCGGCCCGAGCGCCTCGAAGTCGCGCCAGAAGACGTGCGCCCGGCCGAACCAGTGGTGGTCGAGGAAGGCGGCGTCCACCGGCGTGGGGCTGCCGTCGACGACGAGCTCGGCGCGACCGTCCGACATGCCCGTGAGCGCCACCGGGCGCGGCTGGTCGGCGCCGGGAACGCGCAGCTCGAGGATCGCGGGCAGGTCGAGGAGACGCAGCATGCTCCCATTGCCGACCAGCGGCAGGTCCTCGAGGTGGCGGCGGGCGGCGATGCGTGCGAGATCCACGGGCTCGTCGGCGGCGAGCGGCTCCGCGTGCCAGGCGGCGAGGATCGCGCCGACCGCGACGCGCGTGGTCGCCCGCGCATCGAGGCTCGCCAGACGGCGCTCGACCTCGTCGGCCGGCGTCACCGGCGGCGCGGGATCGGCGGTCGGCGCGGGCGGGGCGGGCTCCGCCTCCGGCGGCGGGGGCGTTGCCACCGCGACCACGGGTGCCGGCGTCTCCTCGGCCGGCGTCATGACGGCGCTCGGCGCGGGGCTCTCGCTCGCGCCACCGAGGTGCAGCTCCGGCCGCCACGCAAGCGCGACCACGCCGAGCGCGATCACGCCGGCGCAGGCGCCGACCGCGGCCGCAGCCCACGCCGTGCGCCTCGGCGACGTCGGCGCGGCGGCGGCGAGCGGCAGCGCCCCGATCTCGCGGTACGCCTGGCGCACGCACGCGGCGTTCACCACCCGCCGCTCGGCCGCGAAGGCGACCATCAGCGCGCGGTGCGCCACCATGTTGACGACGCGCGGCACGCCACGCGAGATGCGATGCGTGCGGCGGAGGGCCGGGCGCGTGAAGATGCGCGGCGGCGGGTCGCCGCCGGCCGCGACGCGCAGGCGGTGGAGCATGTACGCGACCGTCTCGCGGCGGGAGAGCGGCCCCATGTGCCAGCGCAGCGTGATGCGCTGGTTCAGCTGCACCAGCTCGGGGTGGAGGAGGAGGGCGCGGAGCTGCGGCTGGCCGACGAGCACGATGCGGAGCAGCTTCTCGGTCGTCGTCTCCAGGTTCGAGAGGAGGCGGAGCTGCTCCAGCACGTCGATCGAGAGGGCCTGCGCCTCGTCGATGATGACGATCGAGCGCCGCCCTGCCTCGCGCTGCGCCAGGAGGTGGGCGTTGAGCGCGTCGACCAGCTTCTTTCGGCTGCGCGTCTTGGCGAAGAGACCGAGCTCGCCGTTGATCGTCTTCAGCAGCTCGAGCGCCGAGCGCGGCGGGTTGAAGATGTAGGCGGTGGCGGTCTCGGGGCCGAGGCCGGCCAGGAAGGCGCGCAGGAGGGTCGTCTTCCCGGTGCCGACGTCGCCCGTGATGCAGACGAAGCCGCTCGACTCGCGCAGCCCGAGCTTCAGGTGCGCGAGGGCCTCGGCATGCTTGGGCGATAGGAAGAGGTAGCGCGGGTCCGGAGTCAGCCGGAAGGGCGCGTCGGCGAGGCCGAAGAAGCGCTCGTACATCCCGATCTCGCGTGAGAGCCGGGCCTCTTATAGAGGAGGGGGGAGAGGCCTGCCAGAGGGAGGACGGGCATGAGCACGGTCCTATTCGACACGGACGGCGAGGTAGCCGTCGCCTGTGGCATCAGCCGGCCGTGAGCGCCCGCACGGCCGCGACCAGCCCGTCCACCACCAGCGCCATCCGCTCGTAGTCCAACGTGTCGGGGGTGTCGTCCGCCGTGTGGTAGCGCGGGTTCCGGTAGAAGGCGGTGTCGGTCACCATCAGCGCCGGATAGCCCTGCTCCCAGTAGGAGAGGTGATCTGAGAAATCGATCCCCGGGATGAAGCCAGGAGCATTGATCGATTCCACGGGCAGCCTGGTTGCAGCTCTCATTGCGGTCTTCACGATGCGGACGAGGCGGCCCCCGCCGATGCGCCCCACGACGGCGATGAAGTTGCCAGTCGAGCGATACAGCAGCTTCAGGACGCCGAGCGGATAGGTCTGGCTGTCCTTCTCGTCGCTGAAGCAGCCGATCATCTCCAGCGAGATCATCGCCCGCACCCTGGCCTTCTTCGCCTTGAGCGTGGCGGCGTGGACGGCGCTGCCCATCGACTCGGTGCGGAAGTGGGGCGGCTCCTCGAGCGAGTAGGCGACCAGCTCGACGCGCATCGCGGGTGGGCTCGCGCCGAGTATCCGGGCGAGCTCGAGCACCCCGGCGACGCCGCTGGCGTTGTCGTCGGCGCCGGGGAAGCCGCGGAAGGCATCGTAGTGTGCCCCGACCACGACGCGCTCCTCGCTCTCGGGGCCGAGAGCGGCGATCACGTTCCGGTAGGTGTAGCCGTCCGACGAGTAGGGCTGATCGCTCACCTCGCCGCCCGCGGCGCGAAGTGCGTCGGCGATGTAGTTGGCGGCGGCGTTGAGGTTCTTCAGGTTCTTGTTGCCACGCGGGGAGAAGCGCTCGGAGAGAGCCCGAACGTGGGCCTCGAGCCTCAGCGGATCCGCTCCCTGCTGGACTGTCGTCCCTCCCCTGGGCAGCAGCGGCTGGGTGAGGTAGGCGCAGGCCGCGACGAGCAGGCCGAGAAGGACGAGCACCTCCAGCACGAGGCGCCTCATTCGAGGCGCCGGGCGCTCAGGCCGATGCCGCCTTCCGACGCTTCGGCACCGGAGGCGTCGGCACGCTCAGCGCCGCGGCGATCTCCTCATCGCTCATGCAGAAGAGCCGCTCGCCGCGCTCACGCCAGTCCGCCGGGTACTCGAAGTTGGGCCGCGCACCCGGGTCGGCCTGGGGGACGGCGCCTCCCTGCGATGCGAAAGGGGGCGGCCGGAGGTAGCGCTCGAGCTCGTCGGCGCGAATCCCGCACAGACCAACCACCTCCGGATCGATCCATTCGCCGGCATCGATCGCCTCGGCCGAGGTCGCGAACTCGAGCATGATGCCCTCCGGCGCGGCCAGGTAGATCGACTTGCACATGCCGTGGTTGATGGGTCCCATGACCCAGTGACGGTGCGAGCGCAGGCGGTCGCGGACGGCGAGCAGGTCGGCCTCGGAGCTGACGTTCAGGGCGACGTGCTGCATGGCGCCCGGCGCCACGGGTCCCGCCGTGAATCCGGCGTGCGAAACGCCGGCCACCGGCTCGATGGCGGCCATCTCCGGCCCCTGCACGAAGGCGATCGAGGAGCTGTCAGCGAGGCGCAGGAATGCGTGCACGGTGTTCGGCACGCCGTGCATCCAGTAGAGGGCGACGAGCTCCATGCCGACCACCTGGGTGAAGAACTCGATCTGCGCCTTGATGTCGCGGGTTGCGATCGCGAGATGATGAACGCCGTTCGGAAGACCCATGAGCGCACCTCCCGTTTGCGAGGCATCGTAGTCCCGTCCCCTTCGCCGTGTCCACCCGCGGACCTCGCGTGAGGGCGGGGCCTCCTGTAGAGGAGAGAAGCGCCAGCTGCCAGAGGGAGGACACGCATGAGCACGGTCCTATTCGACACGGACGGCGAGGTCGCGGTCGTCACCATCAACCGCCCGGAGGTGCGCAACGCCGTCGACGACCCGACCGCGGCGGCGCTGGTGGAGGCGTTTCACCGCTTCGACGCCGACGAGGCGCTCCCGGTCGCGGTCCTGACCGGCGCGGGCGGCACGTTCTGCGCCGGCGCCGACCTGAAGGCGGTCGCCGCCGGCCAGCGCCGCCGCATCAGCGAGGACGGCGAGGCGCCCATGGGGCCGTCCCGCATGCTGCTCTCGAAGCCCGTCCTCGCCGCGGTCGAGGGCTACGCCGTCGCGGGCGGCCTCGAGCTGGCGCTCTGGTGCGATCTCCGCGTGGCGGCCACCGACGCCGTCTTCGGCGTCTTCTGCCGGCGCTGGGGCGTGCCGCTGATCGACCTCGGTACCGTGCGCCTCCCCCGCCTCATCGGCCACAGCCAGGCGATGGACCTGATCCTCACCGGGCGGGGCGTGTCGGGCGAGGAGGCGCTCCGCATGGGCCTCGCGAACCGTCTGGTCGAGCGCGGGCGGGCGCGCGACGCCGCGGTCGAGCTGGCCCACCAGCTCGCCCGCTTCCCGCAGCGCTGCCTCCGCGCCGATCGCCTCTCCGCCTACGAGCAGTGGGCCATGCCGTTCGAGCAGGCGATGCGCAACGAGTTCCGCCGCGGCGCCGAGGTGGTCCGCTCGGGCGAGACGCTGGCGGGCGCCGCCCGCTTCGCCGCGGGCGCGGGCCGCCACGGGACCTTCGAGCGATGAAGACCATCCGCACGGAGACCGAGGCCGGCGTCCGCTCGATCGTGCTGGCCCGGCCCGACGAGTACAACACGATCACGCCGGCGCTGCGCGAGGAGTTGGCGGCCGCCATCGACGAGGCCGACGCCGACCCCGCCGTGCGCGTCATCCTGCTCCGCGCCGAGGGTCCCGCCTTCTGCGCGGGCTACGGCCTCGACTGGTCGACCGCGGCCCAGGCCGAGGAGGGAACACGCGGGCGCGTGTGGGACTCGGTCGCCGATCTGCGCATGATCTCGCGCTTCGTCGACACCTACATGAAGCTCTGGTACGCGGCCAAGCCGACCATCGCGGCCGTCCAGGGCTGGTGCATCGGCGGCGGCACCGACATGGTGCTCTGCGCGGACATCATCATCGCCGCCGAGGGCGCGTCGTTCGGCTACCCACCCTCGCGCGTGTGGGGCACACCGACGACGGCGATGTGGGTCTACCGCCTGGGGCTCGAGCGCGCGAAGCGCTATCTACTCACGGGCGACGAGATCCCTGCACCCGAGGCGGCGCGCCTCGGCCTCGTCCTCGAGACCGTGCCCGATGACCGCCTCCGGGAGCACGCGTTCGCGTTCGCCCGCCGCATGGCGCAGGTGCCGGCGAGCCAGCTCGTCATGCTGAAGCTCCTCTGCAACCAGACCGCCGAGAACATGGGCCTTGCCTCCAGCCGCACGCTGGGCTCGCTCTTCGACGGCATCGCGCGGCACACGCAGGAGGGGCTCGACTTCGTCGCTCGTGCTCGCGCGGTCGGGTTCCGCCAGACGGTCCGCGAACGCGACGACCCGTTCGGCGACTACGGGTCGGGGCCGCGCTCGAAGCGGCGGCGGTAGCTACCTCTTGCTCCAACGAGCGCAGCACGGCGGAGCAGCGGGATCATGGAGGGCAAGAACGCGGTCGAGAGCGGCCCCGGCTGTCCTGCCGCTGGACACGGTACGGCTGGCGCCAAGGTCGTCGCGCCCGGGCGAGACGCGGAAGAGATGCTTGCCCAAACGCCCCGACGGGGGCTACACGACACTCCGAAGAGGGCTTGGGCCCGTCCACCTGGGCAAGCTGGCCGAGACCAGGCGGGGCGGGCGTCCGACGGACTCGAGGAGAACACGATGAACGACGCGAGGAAAACCCTTTACGAGCGCCTGGGCGGGTACGACGCGATCACGGCGGTGGCGAATGACCTGCTGCCCCGGCTCCAGGCCGATCCCCAGCTCGCCCGCTTCTGGGCGCATCGCGGAGAAGACGGCGTCAAGCGCGAGAAGCAGCTCCTGATCGACTTCCTCTGCGCGAGCGCGGGCGGACCGATGTACTATCGCGGCAGGGACATGGCACTCATCCACCGAGGCATGCGCATCAGCGAGAGCGACTGGAACGTGTTCCTCGGTCATGCCGCCGCGACCCTGGCGAAGTTCAAGGTGCCCGAGGCCGAACAGCGCGACGTGGTCGCGTTCGTGCAGAGTCTCAAGAAGGAGATCGTCGAATAGCGGGTCTTCTTCGCCGATCCCGAAGGGATGAAGCTCGAGGTCGTCCACTTCCCGTGGGGGTACTGGCGCAGGGTCCGGAGCGAGGGCGCGATGAGCGGCCGCGATACGCCCCGAATTGAAGCGCCGCTCGCCGGGTGCTGCCACTGCGGCAACGTAGAGCTCGCGCTGGAGACGAACATGCGCCCCGAGGAGCTTTCGCTTCGCGCAGACACGTGCTCCTTCTGCCGCAAGCACGGAGCCCGCACGACCTCCGACCCGAGCGGGCGCGTCGTGATCACCGTCCACCGGCCCGAGCAGCTGCTGCGGTACCGCTTCGGCCTGAGAACGGCCGACTTCCTGGTCTGCGGCCATTGCGGAATCTACGTGGCCGCCGTGATAGCCGAGGGCTCCAGCTCCTACGCGACCGTGAACGTCAACACCCTCGACGCGGTGGACCGCTTCACGCGGCCGTTGATGCCGGTCACGTACGAGGGCGAGAGCGCTCCGGAGCGCTCGGCGCGCCGCAAGGCGCGCTGGACGCCCGCTCTGATCGTCGAGGAGGGCCGCCAGCCAAGCGAGCCCGACTCTTGCGGTTCGGGGGGGCGGCCTCCAAGGCCGTGACGTCGACGGCCCCGACGATGGTATGCTCCGGGGTCGAGCATGAGTGAGGCGCTCTCGATCGTCGACCTCGCGCGCCGGACCGGCGAGCCGGTGGATCGGCTCCGCGAGTGGCGCGCGCTCGGGCTGATCAGCGCGCCGGATCAGGAGTGGTTCGGGCCGGAGGCGGTGGAGCGGACCCGGCTGGTGCAGCTCTTCGTGCGCCGCGGGATCGGGCTCGAGACGATCGCGGCGTGGGTCAGGAGTGGTCGCATGGAGCGCTACCTGGAACTGCTCGTGCCCAGGACGGGCGAGACCGGGTACTCGATCGCCGAGGCCGCAACGATGGTCGGACTGGATCCCGCCCTGGTCGAGCGCATGGCTCAGACGGCGAGCCTCGGTGCGGCCGACGGGACATTCGGCGCCGAGGACGTCGCCATGCTACGGGGGCTCAAGACCTCCCTCGAGGCGGGCTTCCCCGAGGACGCCCTGGAGCAGTTCGCGAGGGTGTACGGCGACGCGCTCGGCCGGGTGGCCGAGAGCGAGGCCCACCTCTTCCACTTCTACGTCCACCACCGGCTGCAAGCGCAGGGCCTGTCGGGTCCGGCGCTCTCGGAGGCGATGAACGCCGCCGGCAGGCTCATGACGCCGCTCGCGGAGCCCGCGATCCTCTACTTCCACCGGCGGGCGCTGGAGCGTGCGATGCGCGAGGAGGCGGTGATGGAGCTGGGGGAGGAAGCGGCGGTGCCCGGCCAGGTCGAGGTGCCGGGGCAGCTCACCGCGGCGATCGTCTTCGTCGACCTGTCGAGCTTCACCCCGCTCGCCGAGGCGATGGGCGACGTGAAGGCGGCCGAAGTCCTCGAGCGCTTCTCCCGACTGGTCCGCGACGCGGCCGGCCGCTCGGACGGCCGGGTGGTCAAGCAGATCGGCGACGCCTTCATGCTGGTCTTCCCTGATTCGCGCTCCGCGCTCACCTGCGCCCTCGAGATCGAGCGGCGAACCATGGCCGAGCCGCAGTTCCCCGCGGTCCGGAGCGGGGTCCACCGGGGACGGGTGCTGTACCGGGAGGGCGACTATGTGGGCGTGAACGTGAACCTCGCCTCGCGGCTGGCAGCCAGCGCGGAGCGCCACCAGGTCTTGGTGACGGGCGCCGTGCGGCACGAGGCCGGCGGGCTCGCCGGCGTGGAGTTCGTCGGCCTCGGCAAGCGGCGACTCAAGGGGATCGCCGAGGGGCTGGAGCTCTTCGCGGCCCGACCCGCGGAGGCGACGGCGCGCGAGCGGCTCGTCGACCAGGTGTGCGGGATGGAGCTCCGACCAACCGAGGTGGCGGCGCGGCTCGCGCTCGAGGGCAAGGAGTTTGCCTTCTGCTCGCAGGAGTGCCTGCGGCGCTTCGTCGCCGCACCGGACGTCTATCGGGTGGCCGGTCCAGCGCTTCCGGCCTGAGTGGAGAGGCGATCTAGACAGGCGAAGGATCGCAATATGCCAAACGCAACGCAAACCGAGATTGGTGCGGTGGGTTCACTTTGGCGATATCCCGTCAAGTCCATGATGGGAGAGGAACTGAACGCCACTGAGCTTACGGAACGTGGGCTGCTTGGGGATCGTGCGTATGCCCTCGTCGACAGCTCCGACGGGAAGGTGGCGACCGCAAAGAACCCGCGAAAATGGCCGCGCCTCTTCGATTTCCGCGCCACATTCATCGAGCCGCCTCGTGCGACCACGAAAGTCCCTCCCGTCCGAATTGCGCTCCCCGATGGCACCACGGTCACCAGTGACCAAAGTGATCTCAACCAGATCCTCTCGAAGGCACTCAACCGTGAGGTGACACTTGGTGCCGCCCGGCGCGGGGCGGTCAATGCCGAGGAGTACTGGCCGGACATGGAAGGCCTCGACCACCGGGACACGGTCACAGATTTCACGCTACCCGAGGAGACATTCTTCGACTGTGCCATGGTCCATCTATTGACCACGGCCACCCTCGATCGCCTGCGCGAGCTGTATGCGCCAGGCCGCTTCGAAGTCCGGCGGTTTCGTCCAAACATCGTGGTGCAGCTGGGCTCGAATGAGAAGAGTTTTGCGGAGAATGCGTGGGTTGGCCACACGCTCGCCATCGGGACGGCGGCGTGCCTGAACATCACTGGCCCCTGCGGGCGTTGCGTGATGACCACTCTCGCTCAGGGGGATCTCCCGAGGGATCCGGGAATCCTGCGCACGGCGGCCCAACATAACAAAGTCAACGTCGGCGTATATGCCGCCGTAGCGCGGGGCGGCACAATCCGCCGTGGTGATCGGGTGAGGCTTGGTGTTTGAGGTCCCGCGGCAGAGCTGCGCCTACGCTGGCGGGCTAGCGCACGCCCGGGCGAGCGCCGGGTACGGCGCGAGGAGGCTCCCCAGGCTGGCGAGCTCCGCGAAGATCTCCCGGTCCGCCGCCTCGCCCGCGAGCCGGCCCGCCGCCGCGACCGCCGCCTCCAGCTCGCCGAGCAGCGCCTGGAGGCACTTCCGGTTGTAGCCGGCGCGCGCCGCCTGGAACGGTACGCCGTCGGCCAGCTCGACGCCGAGCGGTCCCTTGGGCGCCTCCTCGAGCGCCTTCGCGTTCGCGACGGCAAAGCGGAGGTAGGTGCGCGCGATGCGGCGGGCGAGCGGGGCCAGCGCCTCACCGTCGGGCGCGGCATCGCCCGCGTGCTCGGCCGCTGCGCCGTCGGCTCGCCGCTCGATGTCGGCGAGCCAGCGCCCGTGCGGCCGGGCCGGGTCGCCGACCATGACGCGGCCGGTCGGGTCGCGGCGGATCTGGTTCAGCTGCCCGTAGAACGCCAGGTCGGCGACCGTGGGCTCCGTGCCGCCGAGGAAGCGATGCGCCGCGAAGAGCGCGTCGAGGTCCGTCACCAGGCCGCCCAGGTCGTCGAGCAGGAAGCCGAGCGTCTCGCGCGTAGCGCCCATGGGCGGCAGCGTCGCCAGGATCCCCTGCGGGAAGATCTCCTTGGCGACCGCGACCTCGACCTCCGGCGCGCCGCAGGTCATGTCGGCGGCGATGACCGTCCGGTTGTGCTCCGCGTCGGGCTCGTGCAGCCAGCGCGAGGCGAGCATGACGCGCACCACCCACTCGTCGGCGTAGTCCTCGAGGAGGGCGTCGAGGCCGCGGCGGCCCGGGTCGGCGGGCCGGAGCGGCGGCACGGGGCAGGCGGCCTCGAGCGTGCGCGTGATGTGGGTCGAGTCGTTCAGGGCCTCGTCGGCCGGCGTGACGACGACCGGCACCATGGTCCTGCCCGTGCGCGCCCGGAGCACCTGCTCGCGGTTGCGCAGGTTCTCGCGCACCTCGACGACGGGCAGGCGCTTCAGCCGCAGGTACATGCGGATCTTGTCCGAGTACGGGCTGTTCGACATGACGTAGAGCGTGTAGGGCGTGGCCATCACCCGATCTCCCGGCCGAAGTTCAGCGACGTCTGCGCCATGCCGCTGGCGAGGTAGAAGCGGTGCGCGTCCTTGCGCGTGACCGCCGAGTTGAGCTGGAGGTGCGTGCAGCCGCGCTCGCGCGCCCACGCGGTCGCCGCGTCGAGCAGGCGGCGGCCGATGCCCTGGCTCCGGCGCCTGGCCGTGACCACCAGGTCCTCGAGCCAGCACCGCCGGCCGAAGCGGATGGACTCCAGATCGACGTAGGCGGACGCAAGGCCGATGATCGCGCCGTCCCCCGCGACGGCGAGCAGGACGTCGGCATCGGGGTTGGCGAGCGCGTGGCGGAAGCCGGCCGCGCCGCGCTCGCGCGTGTAGCCGCGCGGGCGGCGGCCGGGCGGGTCGAAGAGCTCCTCGAAGAGCCTCAGGACGGCGTCCTCGTCGGCGGGCGTGGCGCAACGGATGGTCATTTCATCCTGCGCTCCCGCGCAGGACCTCCGCGAATGCCTCCCCCGTCACCTCGAGCACGCGCACGACGTCGGCGTCACTGAGCGCCGCCGAGATGAACCAGTTGTGGTGGGGGTGGAGGTACACACCCCGCGCGGCGCACGCCGCGGCGAAGACGCGGCTCCGCTCGAACGAGCCCTCGTCCGCCACGAAGGTCATGAACGGGATCGCCGGCGGTCCGCTGTAGCGGATCTCGAGACGATGCGCGGCCGCCTGCTGCTCGATGCCGGCCCGCAGCGCACTCCCGACCTGCGCCATGCGCGCGATCGCGCCGCTCGACGCGAGCTCCTCCAGGCAGGCGGTCGCCGCCGCCATCGCCACCCCGCTCGTCCAGAACGAGCCGGTGAAGAAGACCCGCGTCGCCGCCTCGCGCAGCGCCTCGCGGCCGAGGCAGGCGGCGATCGCGTGGCCGTTGCCGAGCGCCTTCGAGTAGCAGGCGAGGTCGGGCTGCACCCCGACGTGCTCGCCCGAGCCGCCGAGATGGAGGCGGAAGCCGGCGCGCACGTCGTCCAGGACGAGGACGGCGCCGAGGCGGTCCGCGCGCTCGCGCAGCCCGGGGAGGAACCCGGGGGCCGGCATCTCCTGGTCGTGGAAGACGTCGTGCCGGAACGGGCTCACCATGATCGCCGCCACGTCGCCCGGGTTCGCGGCGAGCGCCGCGTCGACGCTGCCCAGGTCGTTGTAGCGATAGTGCACAAGGTGCGCGCGGT
>VBKJ01000108.1 GCA_005879795.1 Deltaproteobacteria bacterium | reverse complement strand
AGGCCGCGTGGTGGAGGTGGGCGGCGGCCGGGTGGTCGTGGTGGTCGTCGCGGGCCGCGTGGTGGAGGTGGGTGGCGGCCGGGTGGTGGTGGTCGTCGCGGGCTGCGTGGTGGACGTGCTGGAAGCGGGCCGGAAGGTGGCGAGCACCATGTACCAGTTGGTGGGCCAGCCCAAGGTCATGCTCCCCTCCTGCGGGCCCTCCGCGCTGGACAGGATGTCCTCGAGGGTAGAGGCGGCGCTCCCGTTCTGGGCGTCGAGGAGGTACGGCACCATCTGGCTGCTTCCGGGAGTCACCCAACCCGGCCGGCCGCCGGTGAGGACGGCCGCCACGACCAGCTCGCCGGCGGGGACCGCGGCGGTCGGACCGATAGTCGCGTAGGTTCCGGTACCTTGCGACACCACGGCCTGGTCGAGCGCTCCCACCGTGGCCACGTGGCGAAAGTGCGCGACCGCCTCCTGCAGGTAGGCGGCCGCGGACGCCGACACCGTGATCACGAGGCCCGATGGCGCGGGAGCGGAATTCTGCCGGTAGTACAGGGCGATGTCGCCCGATCCATCCCACGTCGTCGCGACCGAGCGCGTCCAGGCACCATTGACGTTGTCCCTGACCTGCACCTGACCCGACGCGCCGTACTGGCCGAACCACCCGACCAGCAGGTCGCCGGCCAGGACCGGCTCGGTCAGGGTGAGGCTGTACGACGTGAGGCGGGAGGAGGGCGAGGCCCCCACGCCCTGGACGAATTCGGGTGACACGGCCGGCGTGGTGAGCGTGAGGGGTGCCGACGGCGCCGAATGATCGTTCACGAGGTCGAAGGCGTCGACCGCATACGTGTGGGTGGTTGCCGGCGTGACATCCCCGTCGAGGAAGATCGTGGTGTCGGGCCCTGTCGTCCCGATGGCAGCACCGTTTCGGTACACGGTGTACCCGGCGACGCTGCCGGTGGACGGCGACCACGCGAGGGCGACCCGCGTGGAGGCCACGCTGGTGGCCTCGAGGCCGGTGGGGGTGGAGGGGGGTGTGGGCGGCGTGGCGGGATAGGCATGGAAGACGGCGCACACCGCGTACCATTCGACGACGTTGGTAAGGGTGGCCGTCCCGTGCTGGGGGCCCGCGGCGCTCGACGTGATGTCCTCTTCATAGGCGGACCCGCTCGTCGTCTGTGCGCGAGGCATGTACGGGATGCCCTGGCTGCTGCCGGGCGTGATCGAGCCGGGAGCGGCGTCGGTCACCAGGGCCGCGAACACGAGCTCGCCCGCACCCACCGCCGGGGTCGGACCGGTGTCAACGGGCCTAAAGTCTTCACGGTGCGCAGCGGCGATCTGATCCAGCGAGCCCGCGAGGGCGACGCCTGAATACTCGGCGACCGATCCCGTCAGGTACGCGGTCGAGGAAACGGCTACGGTAATGGTGATCCCGCCGGGCGCCGCCCGGCTGTTCTCGCGGTAGTAGAGGGCGATGTCACCCGTGTCGTCATCGAAGGTCAGCGATCCGGCCGGCGCCCGCATCCAGGTGCCGTTCACGTTGTCGGATACCTGGACCTGCCCGGGGGCGTTGTACTGGGCAAACCACCCGACCAGCAGGTCCCCCTGGGCAACCGGACGGGGGAGTGGGACGGTGAGCGCCGGGACCTTAGACCCGGTCGAGAATGCCTCTCCCTGGACGAAGGTCGGGGTGGTCGCCCCGACGGGGCCGGCGAGAGCGGCGACGAGGAGCAGGGCCGGGCCGGGAGATCGCATCCCCGCCGGCATGATACGGCGCGAGGCGCCGCCCGGCACTCCCCTCGCTTTCGAGGCGCGTCTCGCTCTTTGCGTGACGCGCGATACCGTGCTCAGGGGACGACGTTCGTGGACCGGGTGCGCTGCGCGGCAAGCGAGCGGGCGAGACCCGTGCGCACGCACGACGGGTCGAGACCGAGCGCGCCGCACACGTTCACGAACGAGAACGGCCAGCTCGCGTCGTCGCTCGCCACCCATTGCTGCGCCTCGGCGCGCAGGCATCGGCCCCGGCGGTCTTCGCTCCCCTCGTACTTGAAGAGGACGGCGAGCGCGTCCTTCAGCACGGCGCGCATGAGACGCCGCTCGCCGGGCGCCGGTCCGTCGCCGCCCTCGGGGAAGAACTGCGAGGGCATCACCAGGTTGAGCGAGAGGGAGAGATGGATGGGCGGGCGGCCGCGGCGGCGGGCGGGCGGCGGGGCCGCCGGACCGCCGTCGGCGGCCTCTGGCGCGGTGCAGGTCACGGGGGCACGGCGGAGCAACCCGCGTGCCGTAACGGAAACGCCGCGCCCGCCCGCTTCGGGCGCGTTCGGCGCACGGCGGCGTGTGAAGAGCGCCTCACGTGCGAGGCGCCGCCCGGTGTGCGTTGCGCACGGCGCCGCGGCGAGCCGGCGCCGGCGGGCGAACGGTTTTCGTCGTCCGCCCGGCCGCTCCGGCCGCGGGCGCCGCACCCGGAGGCCGCCGTTCGGCCGATGTTAGGATATCTTCACATGCGATTGACTCTCGGCACCGTCCGTCCGTAGACAGGGAAGCGCGCCCTGGCGCGGGTGGAGGCCATGCCCGACACGGCGGCTCGTGCGACGAGTCCTCTCCCGCCGGAAACCCCGGCGAATCTCGCCAGCCGTGCGCGCAGCGCGACGCTCATCGCCGCCGCCGGGCTGGCCACCTTCTTCGTCTTCGTCTGGGCGACCAGCGAGATCTTCCTCTTCGACCTCGGCGAGGTTGCGTGGATCTTCACCAGCCTGATCCTCCTGAACCTGCTCCTGGCGGCGACCGCGCCGCGCTGGGCCGGATGGCGCGCCGCGATCTACGTGTACGAGTGGGTCCAGGTGATCATCCTGAGCGTCATCCTCCATCGCTTGGGCGGCCTGATGATGGGCACCCTCTTGATCACCTATGCATTCCCGGTGATCCATGGCGAGATGCTGCGCTCCGACAGCTGGGTGTTCGTGACCGCGAACCTCTGTGCCGCCTGCTACGCGGTGATGGCGTGGGTCGAGAGCACGGCGCTCAGCGAGGTCCGCGTCGACATCCACCAGCAGGTGGCGTTCGTCACCATCGCCTTCCTCACGCTCAACTTCGTGGCGCTCTACGCCAACCGCTACGGCTCCCAGCTGCGCAACCTGGCGCGGCACCTCCAGGCGAAGGTGGCGGAGCGGACGGTGGAGCTGTCCGCGGTGAACGCCGAGCTCGCCGCCAAGGCGCGCGCCCTCGAGGAGAAGCAGGAGGAGCTCAAGAGCTTCGTCTACACCGTCACGCACGATCTGAAGAGCCCGCTCAGCGCGATCCTGCTGATCGCCGACCTCCTCCTGCAGCGCGAGGCGGCGGGGCTCGCGGCCGAGAGCCGCGAGGACCTGGAGCGCATCGTGCGCCTGGCGGGGGGGACCGAGGACATGATCCGCGACCTGCTCGAGCTGTTCCGCATCACCTCGCAGCCCGAGGCCCCGGCCTGGGTCGAGCTGGGCGTGCTGGTCGAGGGCGCGCTCGAGACGCTCCGCCCCCAGATCGCCGCCAAGGGGGCCCGGGTCGAAGTCGGCGCGCTGCCGCGCGTGTGGGGGCAGCCGCGCAAGCTCGAGCACGTGGTGAGCAACCTCCTCGGTAATGCGGTGAAGTACGTCGCCGCCGACCACGGCGAGATCACCGTGTCGGGCGGGGTCGAGAACGGGAGCGCCCGCCTCTCGGTGCGCGACAACGGCATCGGCATCCCGCCCGCCTACCACCGCGGCATCTTCGAGCTCTTCGGCCGGGTGCCCGGGCAGGAGCAGAAGGTCGACGACCAGGCGGTCGGCGGCACGGGCGTCGGCCTGGCGGTCGTGAAGCGCATCGTCGAGGCGCATGAGGGGAGCGTCGCGGTGGAGTCCCGGCCCGGGGCGGGGAGCTGCTTCACCGTCCGCCTGCCCGCCAGCGGAGAGGGGTAGCGATGGAAGGCGCCGTACCCGTGCTCGTGGTGGACGACAATCAGGGCTTCCTGCGCGCGGCGCGGGCCGTGCTCGAGGAGGCGTTTGCGGTGCACACGGTCGAGAACGGCACCGACGCTCTCGCCTTCCTCGGGCGCCGACCGCCGTTTGCCGACGCGCCGCGCCCGGCCTTCATCGTGCTCGATTTCCGCCTCCCCGACATGGACGCGCCCGCGGTGCTCGAGCGGCTCGGCGCCGACACGGAGCTGAGCACCATCCCCGTGCTGGTGATGAGCCAGGCCGACTGGGAGGAGGACGCGGCCGCGGCGCGCGCCGCGGGAGCACGCCAGTTCCGCGTCAAGCCCTCGCGCGTGCAGGCCCTGCGCGAGGTGATCGTCACCTTCTGGGAGGAGCACGCCCATGCCGGCGCGCGTCCTGCTGATCGAAGATAACCCCGAGACGGCGCGGCTTCTCGCGGGGGGGCTCGGCGCGGGGAGCGCCCCGTTCGAGGTGACGGCCGTGTGCTCGGCCCGCGACGGTCTCCGGCATCTCGCCGAGCACGAGGTCGACTGCGTTCTCCTCGACTACCGCCTGCCCGACGCCGACGGACTCGAGTGCCTGCGCGAGATCCGGCAGCGCTGGCCCGACGTGCCGGTCGTGGTGATCACCGGCGCCGGTTCGGAGGAGGTGGCGGTCGAGGCGATGAAGCTCGGGGCGAGCGACTACCTCGTCAAGCACGGCAAGTACCTCGTCACCGTACCGGTGGTGGTGCGCGAGGCGCTCGGCCGCCGCGAGCTGGAGCGGACGGCGGCGCGGTACCGGAGCGCGCTCCGCTCCTCGCGCCGCGAGGTGAGCCGGCTCCGCCGCGAGCTGCGCGAGCGCTACCGCCTCGACGGCATCATCGGCGAGAGCGCCGCCATCGAGCAGGCGCTCTTCCTGGCCGAGCGCGCGGCGCAGACGCGGGTCACGGTGCTGCTCGAGGGCGAGACCGGCACGGGCAAGGAGCTCTTCGCGCGCGCCATCCACTATCACGGCCCGCGCGCGCGGGGCCCCTTCCTGGCCCAGAACTACGCCGCGCTGCCCGAGGGGCTACTCGAGAGCGAGCTCTTCGGACACGTGCGCGGTGCCTTCACCGGCGCCGAGCGGGCCCGGCGCGGCCTTTTCGAGGAGGCCGACGGGGGGACGCTCTTCCTCGACGAGGTGAGCGAGGCGAGTCCCGCCATCCAGGCGAAGCTCCTGCGCGTGCTGCAGGACGGCGAGGTGCGACCGGTGGGCGCCAGCGGCGGGCGAAAGGTCGACGTGCGCGTCATCGCGGCGAGCAACGGCGACCTCGGGGAGGCGGCACGCGCCGGCCGCTTCCGCCCGGACCTCTACTACCGGCTGCATGTGTTTCCGATCCGGCTCCCCGCCCTGCGCGAGCGCCGGGGGGACATCCGCCTGCTCGCCGTGCATCTGCTCGAGCAACTGTCCGCGCAGGAGGGCAAGAAGCTCCGCGGCTTCGACCCGCGCGCGCTCCGGCTCCTCGAGCGCTACCCGTGGCCCGGCAACGTGCGCGAGCTGGAGAACGAGATCCACCGGCTCATCCTGTGCGCCGAGCCCGGCGAGCGCATCACGCCCGACCTCCTCGCCGCGTGGATCGTCGACGGCGCGCCCCCCGCCGCGGGCGACGGCGCGCGCCCGCTCAAGGAGATCGTGCGCGAGGTCGAGCTCGCGACCATCCGCGCGCGGCTCCGCGCGCACGGCTACCACCGCGTCGCGACGGCGCGCAGCCTGGGGATGACGCGCGAATCGCTGTGGGCGAAGCTCCGGCAGCTCGGCTTCGTGGTCCCTCGCCGGGGCTCGGACGACGAGTGACGAAAACGGCGGCCGGGCCGCCCTTCACCTCACGGGGAGGTTGCGGGCCCGCAGGTGAGGCGACTGACGCGGAGCGCTCCCACCCCTACCCCCGCGCCAGCGGCACGTTCACGTTGTACTGATACGGTCCGCGCCCGACCGAGAGCAGGATGCTCCGCGCCGCGCGCACCTCGACCATCTTCCGCCGCAATTCCGCCACGGAGCGGAGCGGCGTGCCGCCGAGGCCGAGGAGCCGGTCGCCCTTCTGCACCCCGATGCGCGCCGCCGGGCTCCCCGAGCGCACCCGGCGCACGACCAGGCCCTCGTCGTCGGCCACGGCCTCGAGACCGAGGAGCTGCCAGGCGAGCTCGTCGGCGCGCGCGACGGGGAAGGCCGCGGCCGCGAGCCGGACGTCCTCGTCGCGGCCGTCGCGCCGGAGCGTCAAGGTGACGCCGTCGCCCTCCGCGTGGTCCTCGATGCGCTGCTCGAACTCGTCCCGTGAGGCCACCTCGCGCCCGTCCACCTTCGTGATCGCGTCGCCGCGTGCGAGGCCGGCGGCCTGGGCCGGGCTCTTCGACTCGACCTCGGCCACCACCACGCCGCGGCGCACGCCGAAGCGCTCGGCCAGCTCCGGGCTCAGGTCCTGCACCACGAGGCCGATCCAGGCGTGGCGCACCTCTCCGTAGGAGACCAGGTCCTTCATCACGCGGCGCGCACGGTCGACGGGGATGGCGAAGCCGATGCCCTGCGCCTTGCCGTAGATGGCGGTGTCGATGCCGACCAGCTCGCCCTTGATGTTCAGGAGCGGCCCGCCCGAGTTGCCCGGGTTGATCGAGGCGTCGGTCTGGATGAAGTCGGTGTAGGTGCGGTCCTCGTCGCGCAGCGAGCGGCCGACCGCGCTCACCACGCCGGTCGTCACCGTGTGCGAGAGGCCGAAGGGGTTGCCGATCGCGATCACCGTCTCGCCGATCATGAGATCGGCCGAGGTGCCGAAGGGGATGTGCGGCAGGTCCCCGCCCGCCTTGATGCGCAGGACGGCGATGTCGGCGTCGGCGTCCGCGCCCACCAGCTTGGCGTCGAACTCGCGCTGGTCGATCAGCGTCACCTGGATGCGGCTGGCGCGCTGGACCACGTGCACGTTGGTCATGATGGTGCCGTCGGCCGCGACGATGACGCCCGAGCCCAGGCTCGTCGTCTTGAAGCGCCGCGGGCGCGGGTCGACGAAGTCGCGGAAGAACTCCTCGAAGAACGGGTCCTGGGGGAAGGGGAACGGGGAGCCGCGCTGCTCGACGATCTGCTCGGTCGAGACGTTCACCACC
The DNA here is from genome assembly GCA_005879795.1 of Deltaproteobacteria bacterium. NCBI lineage: Bacteria > Pseudomonadati > Myxococcota > Myxococcia > Deltaproteobacteria bacterium. The sequence continues at coordinate 7,962 of VBKJ01000108.1, read as the reverse complement.
GCCGGGCTCGCCTTCTCGACCGCCTGCACGACCAGGCTCCGCCGCTCCGGGTCGCTCTCCGCGCCGCGCGCCGCCGCGACGGCGGGGAGCGCGAGGGCCGCGATCAGGAGTGCCGCCGCCTTCGCCATCGGTCGCTTCTCTCCTCGCCGTCCGCGAGCGTGAAGTCAACCTGCCGGCGTTCGATCGAGACCCCGGCGACCGCCACGCGGACCGGATCGCCGACGCGGAAGGTCCGCCGCGTGCGCCGGCCGCGCAGCAGGTGCTGGCGCTCGACGTGATCGTAGAAGTCGTCGCCGAGCGTGCTCACGTGCACGAGGCCCTCGACGAACACGTCCGCGAGCTCGACGAAGAAGCCGAACGGCACGACGCCCGAGACGAAGCCGTCGTAGGCCTCGCCCACCTTGTCCTGCATGAACTGGACCTTCTTCAGCGCCACGATCTCCCGCTCGGCGTCCATCGCCGTGCGCTCGCGCCGCGAGGACTCCTCGGCGATGGCGCCGAGATCGGGCGGCACGCGCCCCGTCCCGAGGATGCGGTGCACGACCAGGTCGGGGTAGCGGCGGATGGGCGAGGTGAAGTGAGTGTAGCAGGCGGCGGCGAGGCCGAAGTGGCCGAGGGGCTCCGCGGCGTAGCGCGCCTGCTGCATGGAGCGGAGGAGGATCGTGTTGACGAGCCGTTCCTCGGCACGTCCCTTCACCTGCTCGAGCACGGCGGCGAACGCCTTGGGCGCCGCCCGTCCCTCCTCGATCCGGAGACGCAGGCCGAAGCCCTCGAGGAAACGCGCCAGCTCGCCCACGCTCTCCGCGGTCGGGGGCTCGTGCACGCGGTGGAGGAAGGCGAGCTTCCGGCGCCCGAGCTCGCGCGCCACGGCCTCGTTGGCGGCCAGCATGAACTCCTCGATCATCTGGTGCGCGATCGAGCGCTCGGCGCGCACGATCTGCTCTGGACGGCCGCGCAGGTCGAGCACCACCTCGGCCTCGGGAAGGTCGAAGTCGATGGCGCCCCGCTGGCGGCGGCGGGCCATGAGCAGGCGCGCCAGCGCCTCGGCGCGCTCGAGGGGCTCGACCAGCGTGCCGAGGGCGGCGCGTACCGCCGGGTCGCGGTCGACGAGCGCCTGGCGGACCTGGGTGTAGGTCAGGCGCGCGGCGCTGCGCATCACGGCGTCGTGGAAGGAGACCCCGGTCTCCCGCCCGCGCGCGTCGAACTCCATGCGGACGGCCTTCGCCAGGCGGTCCTCGTCGGGCTTGAGGCTGCAGATGCCGTTCGACAGCTCCTCGGGCAGCATGGGGAGGACGCGGTCGGGGAAGTAGACGCTCGTGCCGCGCGCGCGGGCCTCGAGATCGAGCGGGCTCCCGGCGGGCACGTAGTGCGCCACGTCGGCGACCGCGACCGTGAGCCGGAAGCCGGTGCCCCGGGCCTCGACCAGCACGGCGTCGTCGAAGTCGCGCGCGTTCTCGCCGTCGATGGTGACGATGGGGAGGCTGCGCAGGTCGAGGCGCCCGGCGGTGGCCGACGGCGGCACGCGCGCCGGCATGCGGCGCGCGGCGGCGGCCACCTCGGGCGGGAACTCGCGGGGCAGGTCGTGGGCGGCGATCACCGCCTCGCTCTCGACCCGGGGGTCGGTGGCGGGCCCGAGGACGGCGGTGACGCGCGCCTCGGCGTCGGAGGCGAGGCCGGGGTAGCGGACCAGGTCCGCGACCACCATGTCGCCGTCGGCAGCCCCGCCGTCGGCGCCGCGCGGGACCAGGACGGGCACGGTGATGCGCTGCTCCTGCGGGACGACGACGGCGGAGGTCCTGCCGCGCCGCAGCACGCCGATCACCCGGCTCGTGCCGCGCTCGAGCACCCTGGCGACGCGGCCCTCGGCGCGCCCGCGGCGCCGGAAGCGCTCGACGCGCACCAGCACCCGGTCGCCGTGCATCGCCGGGCGGACGCCGGAGGCGGGCACGTACACGTCCTCCTCGTCGGGGTCGTCGGTGACGCAGAAGGCGAAGCCGGCGGGACTCGAGTGGAGACGGCCGGCCACGAGGTCGAGCCGGGCGGGCAGGGTGAAGCGATCCCCCTTGGTGCGCACGAGGGCGCCGCGGGCCTCGAGGGCCGCGAGCCGCTCCTCGCCGCTCCGGCGCTCGTCCCGCGAGACGCGCGCGGCGCGTAGGAGATCCTCGGCCGCCACCGGGCTCTTGCGGCGCTCGACGGCCGCGAGCAGCCGCGCCTCGAGGGCAGCTTCCTCCTCGCTCGGCGCTGCGGCGGTGATCTTCGGGCGAGTCAGGGTCGAGACGGGTTCGGACTCACTCGGCGAACACGGCGGCCGCGACGACCGACGTCCACAGCCCCTCCCGGTCCCCGATGGCGGACTGGGTGACGTTGCGCGTGATGACGATCTTGTCGCTCATCCGCCAGATGTCCTTGCGCTCGTCGTAGCTCGTGTTGGGGTCGAAGTCGACGCCCAGGATGGTGGCCAGCATGGAGGCCGCCAGGTCCTCGGCGTAGTCGCCGGCCTTGTTGTCGGTCTGGCCGTAGCTGTGGTGCTCGGACAGGTAGCCGTACTGGTTGCGGTCCTTGGGGATCGCGACGCCGACCGAGGCGGCCACCAGGCGGTGCGGCTCGTTGGTGGCGTTCTCGCTCATCACGACGTGGAGCACCTGGCCCGACTTGAGGAGCTTCTGCCCCTCCTGGGGCGAGATCAGCTTGCAGTGGGGCGGGAAGATCGACGACACGCGCACCAGGTTGTACTGCGCGATGCCCGCCGAGCGCAGCGCCATCTCGAAGCTCGAGAGCTTCTCGCGGTTCTTGCCGACGCCCTTGGTCAGGTAGATCTTCTTGGGAACGTACGAGATGCTCATACCGCAGCTTGGTGAGAGCCCCTAACACGATCGTCCCCGCGCCACAAGTTTCAGGCTCGTGAAGACTCGGTGCGGGCGGCGGCGGGGCCGCCGCCGGCGCTCCGCGAGGCATCCCCTCCCTCGCGCCGCGCACCTAATCGATGCGCGCGAGTAGCTCGCCGGCCTCGACAGCCTGGCCCGGCCTGACCCGCACCTCGGCCACCGTGCCGGTCCGCGGCGAGCCGATCTCGTTCTCCATCTTCATGGCCTCGATGACGAGGAGGCCCTGGCCGCGCTCGACCCTGGCGCCTGGCTCGACCAGGACGGCGACCACCTTGCCGGGCATCGCCGCCCGCAGCTCGCGGGCGCCGTCGCTGGCCCCGGTCCGCTGGTGGCGCCGCCGGGCGCGCTCGTCGAGGAGGCGGAGGCGGTGGGTGCGGCCCGCGACGGCCACCTGGAACTCGTCGCCCCGGTTGGCCACGCTGACCTCGGCGGCGGCGTGGTCGATCAGGAGGGAGAAGGTGCCGGCGCCCGTCTCGCGGCAGTCGACGATGCGCTCGCGCCCGTCGATCGCGATCCGATAGCGCCCCTCGCCGAGCGCTGCGACCTCGAGCGCGTGCGTGGCCACGCCCACCAGCGCCGTGAAACGCGCCGGGCGGGGGCTACTCACGGAGCGCCTCGCGCCGCGCGAGCTCCCGCCAGCGCGAGCGCGGCGGGCCAGGGGGGCCGGCCCCGTTCGCGCCGACGGCCGTCCCGCCGCGCGCGATGGCGGCCAGCGCGGCGCCGATGAGGGGCAGGTCGGCCTCCGTCCCCTCGGCCAGCGCCGCGGGCGTGAAGTGGCGGGCGATGAAGCCGGTGTCGATGTCGCCGGCGCGGAAGGCGGGGTGCCGGAGGGCCCAGCGGTGGAAGGCGACGTTGGCGGTCGGGCCGACGATCACGTACTCGCCGAGGGCGCGCAGCATGCGGCCGATCGCCTCGTCCCGGGTGGCGCCCCAGGCGACCAGCTTGGAGAGGATCGGGTCGTAATGGGTCGAGACCTCGAAGCCCTCGTACACGCCCGAGTCGTCGCGGATGCCGATCCCGCTCGGCACGCGCAGCACGGCGATGCGGCCCGGCGCGGGGAGGAAGTTGTTCTCCGGATCCTCGGCGTAGATGCGGCACTCGATCGCCCAGCCGCGCTGGACGACGTCCGCTTGCTCGAAGCCGAGCGGCCGCCCGGCCGCGATCTCGATCTGCGCCTTCACGAGATCGACCCCGGTCACCGCCTCCGTGATCGGGTGCTCGACCTGGATGCGGGTGTTCATCTCGAGGAAGTGGAAGCGCCGCTCCTGGTCGACCAGGAACTCGACCGTGCCCGCGCCGACGTAGTCGACCGCCTTCGCCGCCGCGACCGCGACGCGGCCCATTTCGCTTCGCGTGGCCTCATCGAGGGCCGTGGACGGCGACTCCTCGATCACCTTCTGGTGCCGGCGCTGGACGGAGCACTCGCGCTCGTAGAGGTGGACGACGTGGCCGTGCGTGTCGCCGAGCACCTGCACCTCGATGTGGCGTGGGCGAACGATCGCCTTCTCGACGTAGACGCGGTCGTCGCCGAAGGCGGACCGGGCCTCGGAGCGCGCGGCGCGGAGCGCGCTCTTGAGCTGGTCGGGAGACTCGACGAGGCGCATGCCCTTGCCGCCGCCGCCCCCGGCGGCCTTCAGCATCACGGGGAAGCCGATCGCGCTCGCGAGCTTCTCCACCTCGCCGTCCGAGCTGAGGGCGTGGTCGGAGCCGGGAACGACCGGCACGCCGGCCTTGCGCATGAGGCGGCGGGCCTCGACCTTGTCGCCCATGGCCGCGATCGCGTGCGCCGACGGTCCGATGAAGACGACACCCGCGTCGGCGCACGCCTGGGCGAAGGCGGCGCGCTCGGAGAGGAAGCCGTAGCCGGGGTGGATCGCGTCGGCCCGGGACTCCAGAGCCACCGCGATCAGCTTGTCGATGCGGAGGTAGCTCTCGGCGGCCGCTGCCGGCCCGATCGGGTAGGCGTGGTCGGCCTGGCGGACGTGGAGGGCGCTGCGGTCGGGCTCCGAATAGACGGCGACCGACTCGATGCCGAGCTCGCGGCAGGCGCGCATGACGCGCACGGCGATCTCGCCGCGGTTCGCCACCAGGATGCGCGTGAAGGGCGGGCGCTTAGAGTGGGATGTTGCCATGTTTCTTGGGCGGGTTCCGGTCGCGCTTGTTCTGCAGCATCTCGAGCGCGCCGATCAAGCGCGGGCGGGTGTCGGCGGGCTGGATGATCTCGTCGATGTAGCCGAGCTCGGCGGCCTTGTACGGGTTGGCGAAGGTGCGCCGGTACTCGGCGACCAGCCGTTCCCGCTCGGCGGCGGGGTCCTTCGCCCGCTCGATCTCGTTGCGGAAGACGATGCTGACGGCGCCGTCGGGGCCCATGACCGCGATCTCGGCGGTGGGGTAGGCGAGGTTCACGTCGCCGCGGATGTGCTTGGACGACATGACGTCGTAGGCGCCGCCGTACGCCTTGCGCGTGATGACCGTGATCTTCGGCACGGTCGCCTCGCAGAAGGCGTAGAGCAGCTTCGCCCCGTGCTTGATGATGCCACCGAACTCCTGCGCCGTGCCGGGGAGGAAGCCCGGCACGTCGACGAACGTCACCAGCGGGATGTTGAAGCAGTCGCAGAAGCGGACGAAGCGCGCCGCCTTGACCGAGGCATCGATGTCGAGCACGCCGGCGAGGAAGGCCGGCTGGTTGGCGACGATGCCGACCGAGCGCCCGCCGAGGCGCGCGAAGCCGCACAGGATGTTCCGCGCGAACGCCTGCTGCACTTCGAAGAAGTCGCCGTCGTCGACCACCGCCGCGATCACCTGGCGCATGTCGTAGGGCTTGTTCGGGTTCTCGGGCACGATCGAGGCGAGGGCCGGGTCGCGGCGGTCGGGGGGGTCGTCGGTCGTCACGAAGGGCGGATCGTCCAGGTTGTTCGACGGGATGAAGGAGAGGAGCTCGCGCACCATGGCGAGGGTGTCGGCCTCGTTGGCGCCCTCGAAGTGCGCGACGCCGCTCCGCGTGTTGTGGGTGTCGGCGCCCCCCAGCTCCTCCTGCGTCACCTCTTCGTGCGTGACCGTCCGGATCACGTCGGGCCCGGTGATGAACATGTAGCCGGTGTTCTTCACCATGAGGATGAAGTCCGTCATCGCGGGCGAGTAGACGGCGCCGCCGGCGCACGGCCCCATGATGACCGAGATCTGCGGGATCACACCCGAGGCGAGCACGTTGCGGAGGAAGATGTCGGCGTAGCCGGCGAGGCTGACCACACCCTCCTGGATGCGCGCGCCGCCCGAATCGTTGAGGCCGATCACGGGCGCGCCCGCCTTCATGGCGAGGTCCATGATCTTGACCACCTTCTCCGCGAAGGCGCCCGAGAGGCTGCCGCCGAAGACGGTGAAGTCCTGCGAGAAGATGAAGACCAGGCGGCCGTCGATGGTGCCGTGGCCGGTGACCACGCCGTCGCCGTAGATCTTCCGCTCGGCCATGCCGAAGTCGAGGCAGCGGTGGGTCTTGAAGCGGTCGAGCTCGACGAAGCTCCCCGGGTCGAGGAGCTGGTCGATGCGGTCGCGCGCACTGCCCTTGCCCTCGGCGTGGCGCTTGGCGATGCGCTCCTCGCCCCCGCCGAGCAGCGCCTCGCGGTTCCGGCGCTCGAGCTCTGCGAGATTCTCTTTGATTCCCATGAACTTCCGTAGAGAAGCGCGATCCTTAGAGAAGCGCGATCCTTAGTATGCGCTCCCCGGAAATTCAAGGTAGCCCGGTGTCCGTGGCGAGGCTGTCGGCCGCCGCCTTGTCGGCCTGAAAAGGGAGGGCGGGCGCGGTGGAAGACGTTCAGGGCCGGTGATGGCCAAGGTCGGCGCCGAGGATTCGGTCGGCTTCCCGCAGCAGGCGCTCGATCTGATCCCCGAACCACGAGAGCGCCTCCGTAGCACCTTCGAGGGGGAGCGCCTCGATCTCGTCAGCGAGAAGGTGCAGCCGTTCCGCGATTGCCGTGCGCCCGGCCTCCAGCTTGGCGCGCACCTCCTCCGGCCTGATCGTCACGCTTCTCTGGCTAGCACGGCATGCGGGTCCCCGTCATCACCCCCGCTCCGCCAGCCCTTCCCAGCGGAGCGGCAGCTCAGGCCGTCCCCTTCCTCGGCTTGGCCTTGCGCCCGAGCTTCTCCTCAATCGCCTCGACCACGAAAAGCATGAGCGCGATGTCGTGCGTCACGCAGTGCAGCTTCAGGCGCCGGTGGAGCTCTTTCGGAATGCGGGTCGCCAACTGCGTCCACACCTCGTCGGTCTTCGCCATCATGCCGCCTTGTTCTTCGATCCGGGTGGACGACCGGGACCACGCCGACGCCTGCGACGGCTGCCGGTCTTCACCTTCGAAACCGGAGTCGTCACCACGGCCCTCCTATGCGCTGCCCTCTCGGTAACGGCCTTCGGCGGACGACCAGGACCACCAGGGCGCCATTTCCCGCGCGCCTTGCGGCGACGGCGACGACCCTTCGCTACCCGCCTTCCGGTAGAGATGCCTCCGAGCAACGACTGGATCGCGGAGCGCACCTCCTGCTGCACCATGTCGCGGATCACCGTCACGAGGCTTCGCTGTCTCGGCATCAGTCCTCCCGTTCGTCCAAGGTACGAGCCGCTTCTCGGTCCGCCCTCTACTGCTGCGGCCGCACCCATGTCTGCATCCAGCGGCACTTGTCGTAGACCAGGACGTCCGCCGCCTGCAAGCAGAGTTCATCCCGCATCGATGCGAAGGCAAGGCTGGGATAGAGGCGCTCCCGGTTCCCCCTACTCTTTCTCAGGAACTCAAACCGCTGTCGGGCTTCACCGGCGGCCGGCTCATTGCGGTCGCAGACGCACGTGATCGTGTCAGCCGGTTGGAGGCGGGGCACCGTCCACTCGGTCATAATCTCTAGGATCGCCTGGAACGAAGGGTGGGAGCCGAGCAACCTACGCCGGCGGCTTGAGGTCCTCGGGCGCGACGTCGCGGATATGCTGGGCAAAGTACCAGTGGTGACCCTCGACATCCGCCGCTCCGTAGGTCCGGTCGCCGTAGAACTGATCCTTGGGCTCGGAGAGGATGGTGGCACCGGCGCTCTTGGC
>VBKJ01000107.1 GCA_005879795.1 Deltaproteobacteria bacterium | reverse complement strand
GCCGACCAGGAGGTCGCCGAGGTCGCCGGTCGAGAGCGCGTAGGCGCAGCGGAGCGCCTCGTCGTAGACCTGACCCATCGTGCCCCTCTGAGCGCAGCGTACGGCACCGCCGCCTGGGGCGCGGGCGATGCGGCCCTGATCCGTCGCCGCGCGCGCCGCGTGCGGAGCGCCCCGATGCAGAGCGCGGTCGCAAGCACGCCGAGGGCGAGCGCAGCCGCCAGGACCACCTGCGAGTCGATCACCACGATCGTGTATGCGAGCGGTACGCCTGCCGGCGCCAAGGACCGATGGGCGGGAGATTTGTTATGCTCGAATACGTGAACAACTCCTGAGGCACCGCCCTGCCCCGCTGCCGTATACTTTCGTAACATTCCACAGTTCGATGTCGCTGACCCCCGCAGTCACTGCCCTGGCGCGCGTCATGATGGCGCTGCCGGATGCCGCGTCGGCGGAGGAGCACAGGAGGGTGGTGCCTATTCCCAGGAGTACCAACTGGCGCATCCGCCAGACGGCGGCTGGAGGTCCCGCCTCTCCGCGAGTGTGCATCATGGCATCACCCCTTCCTCCTGTACGGCAGCCTGGGCGTGCTCGTGGAGCCGGCCGCCGAGGGCGGGAAGGGCCTCGGCGGAGGCCGCCCGCCGAACTCGAGGCAGGAGGCGACACTCGGCGGGAGGTGATCGAGGGCCCGACGCACGCCCTCGATCGCCCAGCGAGCCAACTGCCGGAGCCGCGCGGCACGTCCCCAACGAACAGGCGCACTGCACGACGGACGACCTGCCGATCGACGTTCGCGCGATTCATGCCCACGCAGATCGCCGAGAAGTCGCCCACAAGTCTCCAGAGGTGGTCAGGACCAAGCACTGGGGGATGGTGTCGCTGAACGGCAAGCGCAGGAGCAGCATGCCAAGCCGATTGTCGTCGCCAACATCCCCGGACCATGCGTGAAGGTGTTCGAGTTCTCGGGGAGAGCGGCGACGGCACGACCGCGGGGCGCAAAAGGGGCGGGAGGCAGGGCGCGGCTGTCAGAAGTCTCCGATCCGAACTAGATAACCCTCTCTGCCGACGCCCCACTCGAAGCCTCGGCTGGTGAAATTGTGCCGGCGACTTATGCAACGTAGCATGGCGTCTGTCAAGTCAAGGGAAAAAGTCACCGACCGCTGTCTCAGTTTACGTGCGCTGTCCGGAGGAGCCACCCGATCCTGCCGGTGATGCCGCCCGGGCTGGGTCCGATCACCCGGAAGCTCTTACACGGCCTTTTCTCCGTTTCCTCATTCCTTCCGCCGACATCTTCTTTTCATTTTCTTGACATTTGTACGCAAAGATGCGTGTCGCCCTCCGCCACACGTAGGCAGGAAGCTCTGTGGAGGCCCTCACGGAGGAGGTACGCCACGTGACAACCGCAACGCTCCCTCAGGGTTCGGAGTCTTCGCCACCATCAACGGGAAGAAGTTCAAGGCCGTGAGTACCGGCGAGGCAGATGCCCCCTGCATCGGCGGGTTCTACCAAGCCGGCGGCGGCGTCGTCTTCACTGCCGGCGAGTGTCGTACGGCGCGTGGAAGAAGGATCGCGCGCAGGAACTTCAAGCAGGTGGTGTTCGATTGCGGCGTCATCGATCCGCCCGCTCCGACGCCTCCCTTCGAGACGCCCTGCCTGGCGGCCGGATACGCCGAAGCCCGGACCAAGAATGGGATCCCGCTTTCATGAAGCTGTGGGGTTCGAGCGCCACTTTCGAGGTTGGTCCTGGGGGAACCTCGATTCTCCACAGTGGCGTGAACTTGAGAATTGACTCGTTCGACGGCGCCTACGTCCGGGGTGCGTTCTTCGGGGTGTTCGACGTTCCCCTACAGGCAGGAACTCCGACCCGGGCGGCCATCAGCGGCGAGGGGCGATTCTACCTGCCGGTCAGAGGCATCCAACCGTAGCTGGTCGACCGCGCGATCCGGAGCTGCTGGTCGCCGTCCTCGCCCCACATCACCCTCGCCGTGATCCCGTGCGTCCGGCGCACCTCGCTCCCCCGGGCTGCGCTCCGCGGGCGACCTGCTATCCTGGGGCCGTGGACCTCCACCCCGCGCGCTGGTGGCACCCCGGCGAGCGCGGCAAGCTCCTCTGCACGCTCTGCCCGCGCTACTGTCTCATCGGCGAGGGGCAGGCGGGCTTCTGCTACATCCGCCAGAATCGGGGCGGACAGCTGTGGAGCGCGGGCTACGGGCGCTCGACCGGCTTCGCCGTCGATCCCATCGAGAAGAAGCCGCTCAACCACTTCCTTCCCGGCGCGCGCGTCCTCTCCTTCGGGACGGCGGGCTGCAACCTCGGCTGCAAGTTCTGCCAGAACTGGGACATCAGCAAGGCGAAGATCGACCAGCACGCGAGCAAGACCGCCACGCCCGCGGAGATCGTCGAGCTGGCTCTCCGCGCCGGCTGCCGGGGGATCGCCTACACCTACAACGACCCGGTCATCTGGGCCGAGTTCGCGATCGACATCGCGCGCGCGGCGCGCGCGGCCGGCCTGGTGAACGTCTTCGTGACCGCCGGCTACGTGACCCCCGAGGCGCGCGCCGAGGTCTTCCAGCACATGGACGCGACCAACGTGGACCTGAAGGGGTTCACGGAGGAGTTCTACCACCGCATCACCTTCGGGCATCTCGAGCCCGTGCTCGACACGCTCGTATGGCTCCGGCGCGAGACCGCGGTGTGGACCGAGGTCACGACGCTGCTGATCCCGGGCCTGAACGACGGCGACGACGAGATCGGACGCGAGTGCGACTGGATCCTCGAGCACCTGGGCGCCGACGTGCCGCTCCACTTCACGGCCTTCCACCCCGACTTCAAGATGCTCGACCGGGTGCGCACGCCCGCCGTGACCCTCCTCCGCGCCCGCGCCATCGCGCGCGCCCGCGGCCTCCGCTTCGTCTACGTCGGCAACGTCCACGACGCCGACGGGCAGACGACGTGGTGCCCCGGCTGCGGCGCGGCGCTCATCGTGCGCGACTGGCACGCGATCGGGCGCTACCGGATGGACGGCGATCGCTGCAGCGACTGCGGGACGGCGATCCCGGGGCGGTTCCATCCCGGGCGGCACGCGGGGAGGGAGCGGCGGACGGGGGGCGGCAGGTTCGGAGTGTCGCTGGCCTGAGCGGCGTCTCCGGCACCGGCACCTCCCCGTCGCCGCGCACGAACACCGGGATCGTGTCGAGCGGCGCGTCGACCATCACCGTCCGCCGCCCGCGCCAGCGCTCGGTCGGATCCCAGTAGCTGCGCCACCTCCCGCGCGGGAAGTACACGGGCCGCCGGCGCTCGCCCACCTTCCACACCGGTGCGACCATGAGGTCGGGGCCGAAGAGGTACTGATCCCAGAGGTCGCGGAGCTTCCGGTCCCTGCGATCGAGGAACACGAGCGGCCGGGCGATCGGCATGCCGCTCGCGCCAGCCTCCCGTGCGGCGGCGACGATGTAGTCGTGGAGCGTCACGCGGAGCTGCGTGTACCTCCGGTAGATGTCGATCATCTCCTGGTCGTAGCGCGGCTCGGTCGGCATGTCCCAGGGGGCGTGCGTGCCGGTGCCGCCGATCTCCATGATGCCGGAGAAGGCGCTCAGCTCGAGCCAGCGCGCGAAGACCTCGCGGTCCTTGAACTGGTAGTAGCCGCCGGTGTCGGAGCCCCAGATGGGCGCGCCCAGGAACGCGGCGCGGAGCTGGCTGATGAGCGCGCTCCGGAGCCCGAGGTCCGTTCCCGGCCCGCCCCCGAACGACTCGCTCCCCGGGATGTCGCCGCCCCAGAAGACGGTCAGGCGCTGCGTTCCGGTGTAGCCGGGGCGCGAGAAGAGGACGAAGTCGCCGTCGGGGTGCACGGCCGCGAGCGCGTCGTAGTGGATCTGCGCCTGGAGGTCCGGGTAGGCGTTGTGCACCTCGCGGCCCGTGCGGCCATCGGCCCAGACGTCGGTCGCGGCGGACGGGATGTGCTCCTCGCCCCGGTCGAGCTTGATGCCGTCGATGCCGTAGCGCTGGACGAAGGCGGCGACCCGGTCGCGCCACCAGGCACGCGCCGCGGGGTTGGTCACGTCGAGGATGAAGCTCGTGCCGCCGATGTCGGCGCAGTGCGGGGGGGCGACCGGGCCGGGGGCGAGGAAGCCCAGCCCCTGTGCCTCGAGGCCGTTGTCGCCGGGCTCGGCGCCGCACTGCCAGGTCGCGCTCCAGGTCATGATGCGGTAGCCGCGCCGGCGGAGCGCGGCGAGCATCGCGTCGGGGTTCGGGAGCCGCGTCTCGTCCCACGCCCAGCGCGCGAAGCCGTACTCGCCCACCAGCACCGGTCGGTCGAAGTGGTAGACACCGGGCGGGATGCCGAGGGCCTCGTACATGGTGACGTCGTCGACGACCTCGGCGTTCATCGCGACGCCGTCGAGGAGCGCGGGCGGCCCGACATCGAGCGTGTCGCGCCAGCGCCAGTGGAGGAAGGCCCACGCGGGCGGCACGAAGGGCCGGCCGGTGAGACGCGTGTACTCGTCCAGGATGGTCGCGTGCTCGGGCCCGACGAAGACGTGGAAGCGGAGCCGCCGGCTCTCGGGCGTCACGCCGGTCTCGAAGCGGAAGGCGAGCGCGCGCGGGTCCGACTTGGCCACGTCGAAGAGGCCCACCGTCGTCCCCGCGACCGCGAGCCCGTAGCCGCGCGAGCTCTGGTAGAAGGGCGCGTAGAGCGAGAACGTCGGGCGCACGTACATCGCGACCGTCTCGCCGCGCCGGTCGAGCGAGCCCACCTGCGGGGGCTTCGCGTCGTCCGTCGGGATGTCGACCACGCCGTCGGCGATGGGCGGCGAGTCGCGCAGGCGCTCGGTGAGCCCGTAGATGGCCTCGCTCCGCGGCGAGCGCCAGCGGTCGCCGACGGCGGCGAGCGTGGCCGGCTCCGGCGGCTCCATCGTCACCTCGAGCGTGCGCGGCGTGAGCCAGGCGAGCGTGACCGTGGCGGGCGCGCCCTCGTCCGTGTCCACGGTGAGCACCACGCCGTCCTCGCGCGGCGCCGTCGCACGCACGCGGCCGAGGCGGTGCGCCCCGCCGGCGCGCTCGTAGAAGACGCCGCCCGCGGGGTGCTCGGCGGTCAGGAGCCGGCCGTGTGCGAGGACGCGCAGGCGGTAGCGCGCGAGGGCCACCTCCGCGGCCGCCGCGGCGGTCGTGAGGCGCAGGCGCGCGCCGTGACGCTCCACCTCGGCGACCGCGGCCCCTGCCGGCGCCGCGAGCGAGACGAGCGCCAGCAGGACGGGGATGCGCCTCACGCCCGCGCCGCGAGCGGCGGCACCTGCACGCGGTGCTCGGGCGCCGCCTGCTCGAGCGCGTACGCGACCCGCAGCGCGAGCGCGTCGGCGCCGGCGGGGGCGATGATCTGCACCGCAATCGGGAGCCCGCCGCTCGTCCCGGCGGGGAGCGGCACCGACGGGATGCCGGCCAGGTTCGCGGCGCCGCAGTACGGGCCGCAGACGGGCGAGAAGGCGATCTCGTCGGCGTCGATGCGGGGCGCGGGCATGGGCGCGACCGGCGCCACCAGCACGTCCACCTCGCAGAACGCGGCCTGGTAGTCGCGTGTGACGAGCTGGCGACCCTGCTGGGTGCGCACGCAGGTCGGCACGTCGGGCAGGCGCATGAGCGACTGGACGCGCTGGACCTGGGGGCCGAAGACGCGGGGCCGGTCGCCGATGATCGCGTCCAGCCCGACGCCGCCCTCGATGGCGAAGAGCGCCATGGTGGTGCGGAAGACGAGCTCGTGGTGCGGCATGCGCACCGCGACGAGCCGGGCGCCGAGACCCTCCAGCCGCCCGAGCGTCGCCTCGTACGCCGCGCGCACCGCGGGCTCGGGCGCCGGGACGAGGAGATCGGCGCTCGTGCCGACGCGGAGCCCGCGCACGCCGCCCTCGAGCCCGCCGACCAGGTCGGGCACCGGCTCCGGGCGCGAGTAGAGGTACTCGGGATCGAAGCCGGCGAGCGCCTGCGCCGCGAGCGCCGCGTCGCGCACGCTGCGTGTCACGGGGCCGGGAACCGAGAACGACGTGCCGGCGCCGCCGAACTGGCCGCGGTTCGTGATGAGGCCGAGGGTCGGCTTGAGCCCGGTGACGCCGCAGAACGCGGCGGGGAAGCGGATCGAGCCGCCGCCGTCGGTGCCGATGTGGAGCGGGCCCATGAGCGCCGCGGCGGCGGCGCCCGCCCCGCCGCTCGACCCGCCGGGCACGTGCTCGAGGTTCCAGGGGTTCCGGGTCGGGCCGAAGAAGTAGTTGTTGGTGGTCATGCCCTGGCCGAGCTCGTGCGACGCGCTCTTGCCCGTGATGATGGCCCCCGCGGCGCGGAGCCGCTCGGGCACGCCGCCGTCCCTCTCCGGCACGTGGTCGCGGAACATCCCCGAGCCATAGGTCGTCCGCAGCCCCGCCGTGTCGATCAGGTCCTTCACGCTGACCGGGATGCCGTGCAGCAGGCCGCGGTACGTGCCGGCGGCGATCTCGCGCTCGGCGGCACGCGCGGCCCCGAGCACCTGCTCGCGCGGCGCGAGCGTGGTGAAGGCGTTGAGGGTCGGGTCGAGCGCGTCGATCTGCGCGAGCACGGCCTCGGTCAGCTCGACCGGCGAGAGGGCGCGGCGGCGGATCCGGTCCGCGGCCTCGGCCAGGGAGAGGCGAAGCAGGGCCCGATCGGCCATGAGCGCGGCACTCTAGTACGCGCCCGGCGGCACGGGCAAGATGAGAGAGCATGCCCGAGCGTGGCTTCATCTTGACGCCCACCTACCGGATCGCCGCCGGCGTGCCGGAGGTGCACCTCCATTCGGTCCTCGAGGGCGGCGAGCCGGCGGTGATCATCGACGATCGGCTCGCGCCGTACTTTTTCGTGCGCGCCGCCGACGAGGCGGCCGTACGGCGCCTGGCCCCCGGCGTGCGCGTCGTCCCGAGCGAGCTCTCGACGCTCGGCGGCGAGCCCGTGGTGCGCGTCGAGGTGGCGCTCCCCGGCGACGTGCCGGGCGTGCGCACCCGCCTCGGCGAGGGGGGCGTCGACTGCCTCGAGGCCGACCTCCGCTTTGCGTATCGCTACCTCATCGACCGGGGCATCCGCGGCGCCTTCGCGGTCGCGGGCGGCTTCGAGCGCCGCCCGGGCGTGGGGCGCGTCTACCGCAACCCCACGCTCGCGCCGGCGGAGTTCGCGCCGCGGCTCCGGGTGCTCTCGCTCGACGTCGAGACGAGCCTCGATGGGCGCCGGCTCTACTCGCTCGCCATGGCGGGCGCGGGCGGCGAGCGCGTCCTCATGATCGCGCGGCGGGAGGTCGCGGGCGCCGAGGCGGTGCCCGACGAGCGCGCGCTCCTCGAGCGCTTCCTCGCCCACGTGCGCCGCGTCGACCCCGACGTGCTGACCGGCTGGAACGTGTGCGACTTCGACCTGGCCGTCCTCCAGCGCGCCTGCCGGCGCGCCGGGCTGCGCTGCGCCCTCGGCCGCACCGACGACGAGCTCGACATCCGCCGCGACCAGAACTTCACGCGCGAGTCGCGCGCGGTGCTGTGCGGGCGCGTGGTGCTGGATGGGCTCGCGCTCCTGCGCAGCGCCTTCATCCGGCTCGAGGACTACCGCCTCGACACCGCCGCAAAGCTGCTGATCGGCAAGCGAAAGCTCTTCACCTCCGAGCACCGCGGGGCCGAGATCGAGGCCGCCTACCGCGACGACCCGGCGCGCCTCGCCGCCTACAACCTCGAGGACGCGCGGCTCGTGCTCGAGATCCTCGCGCACACGCGCCTCGTCGAGCTGGCGGTCGAGCGGAGCCTCTCGACCGGGATGCAGCTCGACCGCGTCGGCGCGGCGATCGCGTCGGTCGACTCGCTCTACCTGCGGGCGCTGCGCGCGCGGGGGCGGGTCGCGCCCTCGGTGCGCGCGGTGGAGAGCGCCGGGGCGGGCATCGTGGGCGGTCTCGTGCTCGACTCGCGCCCCGGGCTCTACCGCAACATCCTCGTCTTCGACTTCAAGAGCCTCTACCCGAGCATCATCCGCACCTTCAACATCGACCCGCTCACCTACGTGGCGTCCCCCGCGGCCGAGCCGGTCGTCCGCACGCCCGGCGGCGCGGCCTTCCGGCGCGACGAGCCGGGCATCCTCCCCGAGCTGGTGGCGCGCCTGGGGCTGGAGCGCGCCCGCGCCCGGGCGGCGGGCAACGCGATCGCGGCGCAGGCGACCAAGATATTGATGAACTCCCTCTTCGGCGTGCTCGGCTCGCCCGCCTCCCGCCTCTTCTCACCCGCGGTCGCGAACGCGATCACCACCGCCGGGCAGCACGTGATCCGGCTCGCGGCCGCGGCCGTCGCGGACGCGGGCCACCGCGTCATCTACGGCGACACCGACTCGCTCTTCGTCGACCTCGGCGAGCCCGACACCGAGCGGGCCGCGGCGCGCGGCGAGGAGCTGCGCGCGGTGATCGGCGGGGCCGTCGGCGAGGCGGTCGCGCGCGAGTTCGGCTGCACGAGCCACCTCGAGCTCGAGTTCGAGAAGGTCTACGCGCGCTTCTTCATGCCCGAGGTGCGCGGCGGCGCGATGGGAAGCAAGAAGCGGTACGCGGGACTGGTCGTGAGGGAGTCCGGGGAGGAGATCGAGTTCGTGGGCCTGGAGGCCGTGCGCCGCGACTGGAGCGGAGTGGCGCGCCGCTTCCAGCGTGAGCTCCTCGACCTGGTCTTCCACGACCGGGCGGTCGCCGGCTTCGTCCGCGGCTTCGTGGCCGACCTCCGTGCCGGGCGCTTCGACGCCGAGCTCGCCTACCGGAAGGCGATCCGCAAGCCGCTCGCCGACTACACGAAGACGACGCCGCCGCACGTGAAGGCGGCGCGCAAGCAGGCCGGGGGGGCGGGCCGCATCGTCACCTACGTCATGACCCGCTCGGGGCCCGAGGCGGTGGGCGAGACGACCGCCCCGCCCGACTACGACCACTACGTCACGCAGCAGCTCCGGCCGATCGCCGACGCGGTGCTGCGCTGCCTCGGCGGGCCCGACTTCGACGGCATCACGGGGGCGCGGCGGCAGCTCACGCTGTTCTCGTGACGTAGCGGCGCCGGTCAGCCGCCCGCCAGCACGCCGCGTGCGGCTTCGAGCCCCGCGTACGCTCCGAGGTCGACGATCGCCGCCGGTGCCTCGAGGGTCGAGCCGGCGAGGAAGAGGCCGCGGATCGTCGGCACGGTGAGCGCGTGGCGCCGGACCGGCGCCCACGCCCAGCTCATCGTCTGCGGCGCAGCGACGTACTGGTAGGCGCTCCACTCGAGGCAGCCGTCGAGGTCCGCGTAGAAGCGCCGGAGGTAGGCGATCGCCTGGTCGAGCTGGGCGCGCGCCGCGCTCCACGGCTGCCCCGCCGTCGGGCCGCCGCGGAAGAAGCGCGCCATCACCAGCGAGAGGAGGTGCTTCCCGGGCGGCGCGGCGCGCCGGCTCGTCATCGAGGTGATCTGCCAGCCGCCGCGGTAGACGCGCTCGGGTCCCCAGAGGAGCCGGTTCCACCCGGCGTGGTGCTCGGGGCGGCCGCCGGCGCGGATGGTCGGCAGCCGGCGGAGGCCGGCCTGCCAGCCGATCAGGTCGGCGCGGTGGCTGCGGAGCTCGCGGGCGGCCGCGACGAAGTCCGGGGGAAAGAGCCGCTCGTCGATCAGCTCGAAGTTCTCCCACACGGGATAGGTCGTGATCACGGCCGGCGCGCGCACCTCGCACACCAGGTTTGTCCGGTCGACCGCGACCGCGCCGCGCACGGCGCCGCCCTCGACCACGATCTCGACCGGCTTCCAGCCGAGCGCGATCTCGCCGCCGCGCGCGCGGATCGCCCGCGCCCACGGCTCCATGAGCCCCTGCATGCCGCCCGCCTCGTCGTCGTCGGGAACGAAGGGCCCGCTCCTCGGCCGCTGGAGGAACTCCATGAGCCGCCCGACCGAGGCCTCCTCGGGGTGCGGGTGGAAGATGACGGTCGCCATCAGGAGGAGCGCCCGCCGGGCGCCGGCGTGACGGACGTGCGCCGGGAGCCACGCCTCCAGGCGCTCGGGGATCGCGGCCTCGACCTCCGCGGGGGTGGCGGCGGCGAGGCGGCGGACGGTCGCCGCCAGCTCATCCACGGCGTCGGCGGGGCACTCGAAGAAATCGCGCGCGGTGGCGAGGAACGCCTCCGGCCCCCACGCCCCGCCCTCGAGCACCGTCCCCTCGGGGAAGCGGTGCAGCCGGAGCGGCGCCTCGACGGGACGGAGCGCGATCTCGACGCCCGCCTCGCGCGCCGCCTCGGCGCCGTGATGCCACACCACCTGGCAGTCGCCGACGTCGTGGCCGTCGCGGTGGCCGAAGTCGATCCACCAGCCGCCGGGGCGCTCGACCGCGCCGCCGCGCCCGCCCACCGTGTCGGCGTGGTCCAATATGACGACCCGCTTGCCGCGGCGGGTGAGGATGGCGCCCGCGACCAGCCCCGCGAGCGCCGCGCCGACGATCACGACGTCGCTATCGCGTTCCATCGACTCGCGAGGCTCGCACCCGGCCGCGGGCGGTGTCAACCAAGGAGCTGCTTCTACCGACCCCGCGAGTAACTGCGACGGAACCGCCGGGCAACGGCCGCCACACTGGCGCGCGCAGCACCAAACACCAGCAAGGTCGTCGCCACCGGCACCGCGGCCAGAATAGCAAGCTGCGTCGCGACCGCGGCGACTGCCAGCACGTCGCGGGAGTCGACCGCCCATGCGAAGACGGCTACCTGGCGTTGCATCGCGGTCCAGGACATCAGGAGCAAGTGGGGAAGCCCCAGCACGATCAGCACGAACAGTACGACGAGCAACGGGATTGTCACGGCCAGGTACGCGAGGAGGCAGGTCCTGGCCCAAGGCTTCAGGGCTGCGGCTGTCATGCGGTTCATGACCGGTCCGGTCTGCGAGAAGAAATCCGGAATCCCTGCCAGGTCGGCAAGCAGCCAGTAGCCGTCGAGCCGCACGAACGGTAGAAGCTGGCGGACCACCTCCACCTGGATCAGGAGCACCGCGAATGGCAGCAGCGGTTGGCGGCTGGCGGCGTAGGCTGCGACAAGCACCGACGCGAAGATCAAGTGGAAGTAGACGCCGCCGAGGTCGGTTCGGACACGCGCCCAGCGGCCGAGCCGATAGCCGTCGGTAACGTCGGTGAAGAAGGCCGGGTAGAGAATGTAGAGGCCCGCGCCGATCGAGCGCGGCGTTCCACCCCCGTAGCGGAGTGCGGCCGCGTGCCCGAACTCGTGAAACACGGCACCCGCGATCAGCAGCCCTACCACCAGGAGGAGCGCGCCGGGGGTGTAGAGCGTGTGCTGCGCGCTCGCCACGACGCCGCCGGCCGCGTAGAGCCAGACTTGGGCGGCCACCACGGACACGAGTAAGGGCACGAGCAGGAACGGAGCGTAGAAGACTTGGAGCGTGCGGGCGATGGGCTCGAGCGCCCGCTGCCCGAAGATCGTCACGCGCCAGCCCATCGACAGCAGGGACCGGGGGGAGGCCGGGGGCGGCAGACTCGCGCTGCCCGCGGCGCCAGCGATCAGGCCGAGCGGAATCAGCTTGGCGTCGAGCATCTGACGGACGTGCTCTCGGTTCACGGCCCAGCGCGTGGACTCCGTCAGCCGGTCCGCGATCTCATCGACGGTCCGTTCCCCGTCGCACTGTTCCAAGACCCGATAGAGGAGCTCCGTCACTTGGACAAAGCGCTGGTCGCGCTGGACGAGCCACTGCTGTTCCGCGAACCCGGAGTCTTTCAGCTCGCCGACGAGTTGCACCCCGGCAGCAAGCGCCGGGCGCTCTTCGCTCATCGACGGCGCGTATACCGGATAGGCAAGAGGCATCTCACTTCCTTTACGCGAACCGCACGCGGGGATGGAACGTCCGCGCCGGCGGCGCTGCACTACTGCCTGACTACTGTCTGATCTGGCAGGAGAGGCTGATGCCGCCGAGTGTGTTTATGGCGGACACCGCGGCGCATACCTGCACGGCGATGCTGTTATTTCTCACCGAGATGTCAACCGAGTTGTTGTTCAACAGGTTGGTGATGACGACCGTGACGAGCGCGAGCGTCTCCCGCTCCGGGAGCTCGAACGCGACCTGGCCGTCGATGTCTGCGCAGCTGAGCTGCATCTTCTCATTGATCATGACGCCTCCTTGCGATCCGCTGAGTGAGATTTGAGACTGAGTGTTACGACGCCGGCCGACGCGGCCGTTCCATCCGAGAATGGACCTTGCGGAGACTCCAGGCGTCCTGCCATCCCATCGGATCCTCAAGATCCCCGAAGCGGGCGAGAGAATTGTAGTGAGTTCCGTCGCGACGATTGGGGAGACAGCGGACGCACCCTGCCATCATCCACTCTGCTACGGGCGCGAAAATGCACCTTTAGAGGCTCGGAGGGGGCTGAGGGAGGGACTCTTGTGAACCTAACCCCGTTTGGGGTGCCCGCCGCGCCGCTCGCTCGCGCAGCTGGACGCTCAGCCGAGGTAGGCGTCGAACCCGGCCTGCATCCCCTGGTGCGCGAGCACCGTCCACTGGAACGCGCGGCGGACGAGCGCCTGCTGCTCGCGCGTGCGCGTAAAGGGCTCGAGAGCGGCCTCGGCGTTGCCGCCGTGCTCCTCCTCGGCCTCGACGTGGACGAAGTAGAACTCCATCGCGTCGCGCGGGATGTCGTAGTGGCGGAGCGCCTTCACGATCACCTCGGCGCCGTTCGGACGGCCGGGCACCTGCAGCTCGACGCCGAGACCGAAGGCCCCGAGACCCTCCTCGAAGGACGCGCGGCAGAAGTACCCGATGGCCGAGGCCGCGCCGATGGTCGAGGGCAGGGGGAGATGGTCTCGCGCCTCCGCCTCGTCGATGCCGAGCCCCGCCAGGAATTTGAGATAGAGATCGCGGTGGTCGGCCTCGCGCAGGAAGCCCATCTCGCCGGCCAGGTTGGTGGCGACCAGGCGTGCGGTGTCGCGCTCGATGATGGTGGGCGCGTGGGCCAGCCAGGCCGTCAGCGCGGGGATGGCGGGCTGGATGTAGTGGTACATGTCCTTCGCCCAAAGGCGGAGCTGCTCGGGGGTGAGCTTGCCCTCGAGGAAGACCGAGAAGAAGCGGCTCTGCACCGGATGGGCCTTCTTGAAGGCGAGGCACTCGTCCAGGAACTCGCGCGCGCTGAGGGGCCGGTCGGTGATGAACGCCATGGAAGCCTAAGTAGCGCCGGCCGGGGCGCGCTGGCAAGACTGGTCGGGAGCCGGGGTGGAGGGGAAGGGGCCGTCACCGGTAGTCGTGGCTCTCGGGCACCTCGGCGGGCGCCTCCACTCGCCGGAACCTCGCCGCGCGCACGTGCGTGACGCCGTCCACGCGCTCGAGGCGGCCCTCGACCGCGAGCAGCGGCGAGGTGTTGATGACGACGCGCGCCCGCTCGTAGAGGGGCGGGGTCACGACGGCGTTCGCCGTCCCGGTCTCGTCCTCGAGCGTCAGGAAGCACATGCCCCTGGCGGTGCCCGGACGCTGGCGGACGATGACGTGGCCGGCGACGCGCACCCAGGCGCCGTGCGGCACCTGGTCGAGCTCGCGCGCCGCGCGCACCCCGGCCGCACGCAGCCCCTCGCGGAGGTGCACCATCACGTGCGGGCCGGCGGTGAGCTGCGTCGCCGCGTAGTCGGCCGCCGTCTCCTCGAAGGGCGTCATGGGCGGGAGCGGCGCGCCCGCGCGCGGCGGGCGCACGCGCGCGAGGAGGCTCGCCGGGTCGCGCTCGACGGCCGCCGCCTGCCAGAGCGCCTCGCGCCGGGCGAGACCGAGGGCGGCGAACGCGCCCGCGTGCGCGAGCGTCTCGATCTCGCTCCGCGTGAGCCCGCCGCGCTGCGCGGCCTCGGTGACCGAGCCGAACGGCCGCGCCGCGACCAGGCGCGCGGCCGCCTCCGCGCGCAGCCCGAGGACGTAACGGAGGCCGAGGCGGATCGCTCCGTCCTCGAGCGTGCACTTCCAGTCCGACCGCGTGACGTCGATCGGCCGCACCTGGACCCCGTGGCGCTGCGCGTCCTTCACTACCGTGGCCGGGTGGTAGAAACCCATCGGCCACGCGTTGAGCAGCGCGCACGCGAAGGCCGCTGGGTGATGCGCCTTCAGGTACGCCGATGCGTAGGCGATGAGCGCGAAGCTCGCGGCGTGGGAGTTGTGGACGACGAAATCGTTGGCCAGGAAGTTGTGGTCCTCGTCGACTCGAAGATCGTAGGTTTCGCGGACTCCGACTGGCTCGATGCTCGTCACCCGGTCCCAGTAGATATGGGATAGCATCCGCGCCGTTGCGACGTGGGCGCCTTCCCGAAGCTCTCCAAGCTTGCACCAGCCGCTGACCGTGAGAAATGGATGCTCAGCGGTCGCGGTGATTTCCCGACCGAGCGCAGTGCGGAGGCGGTAAACCATTCGCTTTCCGCTCGCGCGCGCCTCGAGCACGCGCCGCGGACGTAGCTGGAGGTCGCTGTCGCAGGCGAGGGTGGTCGCGAGCTGTGCACGCCCCGCTACGACGTCCTCGATTCTGACGGCGCGCCCGTTATCGGCGTCGATCACGCGCGTGTCACCCCCGACGCACTCCGGGAACCCGTAGAGCGCGAACGACGTGATCTGCCGGACGATCTCGTCCTGCGCGGCGCCGGTGATCCCGCGCGTCGCCATGCCGGCGCGGAGCCGCGCCTCGATCGCGCGCATGCGCGCCTCGGAGCGCTTGAAGCCCATGGCGCGGCGGAGCTCCTCGGCCTCACCGCCGGTGAAGCCCGCCACCGTCATGGCGATGCGCAGGAGCTGCTCCTGGAAGAGCGGCACGCCGAGCGTGCGCGCCAGGATGGGCTCGAGCGAGGGGTGCGCGTAGCGCACGGGCTCGCGCCCGGCGCGGCGCTTCAAGTACGGGTTCACCATCTGCCCGACGATCGGCCCCGGGCGGATGATCGCCACCTCGACGACGAGATCATAGAACCGTTCGGGCCTCATGCGAGGAAGAGTCGCCATCTGCGCGCGGCTCTCGACCTGGAAGACGCCGATCGTGTCGGCTTTCTGGAGCATCGCGTAGACCTGCGGGTCGTCGGGCGGGAGGTGAGCGAGGTCGACGTCGATGCCCTCGTGCGCTTTCACGAGCGGGATCGCCTCCTCGAGTGCGGCGAGCATGCCGAGCCCGAGGAGGTCGACCTTGATGAGGCCCAGGTCGGCGCAGTCGTCCTTGTCCCACTGGATGACGTTGCGGCCCGGCATCGCGGCGGG
>VBKJ01000106.1 GCA_005879795.1 Deltaproteobacteria bacterium | reverse complement strand
CTCCGGCTTCACGGTCCCCCGCCCGGCGGTCATCGAGGTCGCCGATCCGGTGGTGAGCACCGTCCGCCTCTTCCCCGAGGCCGCCGGCACGACCGTCACGGTGTTCGTGCGCCAGCCCGTCACCTACAGCGTGTCCCGCCCCTCGGCGCTCGGCGAGATCCGCATCGAGGTGCACACCAAGACCCGCCCGCTCACCGTCGTGGGCGTCACCCCGCGCGGCCGCCCGCGCATCGCGAAGCCGAAGCCCACGGGCGAGACCGAGGTCGCGGTCGACGCCGAGTCGCTCGCCTACGACCAGGCGAGCAACACGCTCACGGCGCGCGGCGGCGTGACGCTCACGCGCGGCGACACCACGCTCACCGCCGACGAGGTGGTCTTCGACCGCACCAACCAGCTCGCCGAGGCACGCGGCCACGTCGTGCTGAGCGATCCGCAGGCGACGGTGCAGGGCGACTTTGCGCACTTGAACCTCGACGACGAGTCGGGCTGGGTGGAGAACGCCGACGCGGACATGCACCCGGGCGAGTACTTCCTGCGCGCCGGCCGCCTCGACAAGAAGGGCGGCCCCCAGTACAGCGTCGCGCACGGCGTCTTCACCACCTGCCAGTGCGGCGGGCTCGAGCTGCCGTCCTGGAGCATCGCCGGCCGGCAGACGGACATCACGCTGCAGGGCAAGGGCATCGTGCGCCACATGACCTTCCGCGTGAAGGACGTCCCGGTCTTCTACTTCCCCTACTTCGTCTTCCCGGCCAACACGCAGCGCGAGAGCGGCTTCCTCATGCCGCGCCTCGGCTACTCGAACCGGCGCGGCTTCCAGTACGAGCAGCCCTTCTTCTGGGCGATCAGCAAGAGCACCGACGCCACCATCGCGACCGACCTGGAGAGCGCGGCGCGCATCGGCATCATCGGCGAGTACCGCTACACGCTCTCGCGCGAGGCGCGCGGCGCCTTCACCGCCGCCTACTACAACGAGAACATCCGCGGCAACACGAAGGGCACGCTCGAGCCCGACGGCACCCCGGCCGACATCCCCGAGAGCCGCTTCGCGCTCGCCGGGCACCACTTCTCGCCCTTCGTCGGCGGGAGCAAGTTCTACCTGGACATGTTCGCGGTGAGCGACGATCTCTTCCTGCGCGAGATCAACACCTTCGCGTTCTCGAACCGGAGCGACCTCGCCTTGCGCAGCACGCGCTTCACCACCTCGCGCACCGGCGTCGTGAAGGCGTGGGGCGAGGGCTACGCGGCGGTCGAGACCGCCTACTACCAGGACCTGATCGACCCGCAGGAGGTGGCCCTGGAGAAGCTCCCCCGGATCGAGGCGGAGCACACCCTCCCGCTCCTCGGCGACCGCCTGGTCGCGCACCTGGCCGGCCAGGCGATCGACTACCAGCGCGAGCAGGGCTACGCCGGCCTGCGCGCCGATCTGGCGCCCGAGCTGCTGCTGCCCTTCCACCTGGGGCGCGCGCTGCACGGCTCGCTCTCCGGTCAGGTGCGCGAGACGGCGTACCACCTGACCGACACCGAGCAGGTGGCGCTCGTGGTGCCGGAGGTGGGAACCCGCCGTTTCCGGGCCGCGCCCGAGCTGCCGCGCCTCGACACCGACCACACGCGCGAGCTCGGGCAGATCCACGGCCAGCTCGGCACCGAGCTCGCGCGCGTGTTCACCTTCCGGCACCTCGGCCTGGAGAAGCTCCGGCACACGATCGAGCCCGAGATGCAGTACCTCTTCGTGCCCCAGGTGGGACGGCCGATCTTCGACGTGAAGCTGCCAAAATGCACGGGGGCGTCCGGCGAGAAGCCCGGCAACAACTGCGACGCGACGCTCTTCAGCGAGGGCTTCCTCTTCGACGATCGCGACGCGATCAACCGGCGGAACTTCCTCTCCTACGGGCTCACCACGCGGCTGCTCGGCCGGGGTCCGACGGCGGCCGAGAGCACCGGCGCGGCAGTGCCCGCGCCGGCCCCGGTCGATCCCGAGACGCTGCCGCAGGGCCTCTCCGCCGCCGCGTTGCCGGACTTCGTGGGCCCGCCGGCGCCGCCCGCGGCGGCCGGCGGGGCGCCCCCTGCCCCGACCGCGCCCCGCGAGCTGGTGCGCGCCTCGATCCTGCACGGCTACGACCTCTCGCGTCCCCTGGTCGGCCCCAGCCACGCGAGCGACATCGACGTCGGCGTTCGCCTGACGCCGCTCGACTACCTCGGGCTCACCTACAACACGACGGTCGGGGTCGAGCAGCGCGAGATCCGCGGCCTCTCGACCGGCCTGTTCGTGCGCGAGCCCTGGTGGACGCCCCCCAGCATCGTGCGCAACTTCCAGAGCCCGACCACCCTCGGCATCTCGTACCGCTTCATCCAGAGCGACGTGAACCGGAGCGCGCCGTCCCCTGCACTCGAGTCGCCGCTCCTGAACAGCGCCGGCGTGAACGAGCTCGACGGCTCGTTCTACCTGCGGCTCGGGGACTACCTGGGCTTCACCTTCCTCTCGCGCTACGAGCTGAGCACGTCGACCGTGGGGACGGCGACGGTCGGCCCCCACTTCCTCGAGCGCGACTACCTCCTGCGCCTCATCTCGCGCTGCAATTGCTGGGTGATCCAGGCCGGGGTCTCCGACAAGACGAACCCGGACGAGCGTCTCTTCCGCGTGCAGTTCACGCTGTTCGGGTTGGGCTCCTTCGGGCGAACCCCCGTCCCGGCCGGCTTCGTGGGGTTCGCGCCGCTCGCGCAGATGCAACGGCAGGGCGTTGGCCCGGCGGCGCTCGGCGGGCTCTACCAGTGATGGAGAAGGCTGCGCACCCGAAGAGCGGCTATGCGGTGACCGGCATTTACCTGTACGATGCGGGCGGGTTCGACTAGGTGGCATGCGTCTCCTGGTAACCGGCGCGGCGGGCTTCATCGGCACGAACTTCGTGCGCCATGCGCTCGCGCGCGCGGACGCGGTCGAGCGCGTGGTCGCCCTCGACCTCCTCACCTACGCGGGCAACCGCGCCAACCTGGCCGGGCTCGAGGCCGATGCGCGCTTCCGTTTCGTGCGCCTCGACGTGGCCGCGCGCTCGCCGGTCGCAGCGCTGGTCGCGGAGGAGCGGATCGACGTGGTGGTGCACTGCGCCGCCGAGACGCACGTCGACCGGAGCATCCGGGACGCGGCGCCCTTTCTCCGCACCAACGTCGAGGGCACACTCTCGCTCCTCGAGGCGGTGCGCGGGCGGGAGGGCTTCGCCTGCTTCCTCCACGTCTCGACCGACGAGGTCTACGGCACGATCGTCGAGGGCCGCGCGCGCGAGGACTCGCCGCTCCGCCCCTCGAGCCCGTATGCGGCCAGCAAGGCGGCGGCCGACGCCTTCGTGCAGGCCTATGCCGCGACGCACGGCGTGCCGGGGGTCATCACGCGCTGCTCGAACAACTACGGCCCGTATCAGTTCCCGGAGAAGCTGATCCCGCTCTTCGTGACCAACGCGCTCGACGGCCTGCCGCTCCCGCTCTACGGCGACGGCCTCCACGTGCGCGACTGGATCCACGTCGAGGACCACGTGGCCGCGCTGTGGCACGTCCTCGGCCTCCCGGAGCGCGGCGGGGTGGTCTACAACGTTGGCGCGGAGAACGAGATGCCGAACCGCGCCGTGGCCGAGCGCATCCTGGCCCTGGTTGGCCGTCCGGCGAGCCTCGTCCGCCCGGTGACGGACCGCCTGGGGCACGACCGGCGCTACGCGCTCGACGCGACGCGTCTGCGGGCGACCGGCTGGCGCCCGCGGCGCACCTTCCACGACGGCCTCGCCGCCACCGTGGCCTGGTACCGCGAGCGGCGCGCGTGGTGGGAGCCCCTCAAGCGATGAGCGGCACGCGACCCGCGGGCCCGATCCGGCCCGAGCACGTCCCCAAGCCCTGGGGGCACGAGACTATCTGGGCGCGCACCGACCGCTACGTCGGCAAGATCCTCCACGTGCGCGCCGGCGAGTCGTTGAGCCTCCAGTACCACCGCCGGAAGGAGGAGACGATGCGCGTCCTGTCCGGCGCCGTGACCCTCGAGGTCGGCCCCGAGCGGGGCGAGCCCTGCCGCGTCCGGCTCGGACCGGGCGAAGGCTTCCACCTGCCGCCCGGAACGCGCCATCGCGTGACCGCGCTCGAAGACGCCGACATCCTCGAGGTCTCGACCCCCGAGCTGGACGACGTGGTGCGGCTCGAGGACCGCTACGGGAGGGTGACGTGAAGACGGCGCTCATCACCGGCATCACGGGCCAGGACGGGTCGTACCTGGCCGAGCTGCTACTCGAGAAGGGCTACCGCATCGTCGGCATGGTGCGCCGCGCGAGCACGGAGAACTTCGAGCGGGTGGCACACCTGCGCGACCGCATCGAGCTGAGACAGGCGGACCTGCTCGACCAGCTCTCGCTCATCGACCTCCTGCGCGCGGTCGAGCCGGACGAGATCTACAACCTCGCCGCGCAGTCCTTCGTCCCTACCTCCTGGCAGCAGCCCGTGCTGACGGCGGAGTTCGACGCCGTGGGCGTCACCCGGCTCCTCGAGGCCATCCGCCTGGTCGCCCCCGAGGCGCGCTTCTACCAGGCCAGCTCGAGCGAGATGTTCGGCCGGGTGCGCGAGACGCCGCAGCGCGAGACGACCCCCTTCTACCCGCGCAGCCCGTACGGCGTGGCCAAGGTGTACGGCCACTTCATCACCGTCAACTATCGCGAGAGCTACGGGCTCTACGCGTGCTCGGGGATACTGTTCAACCATGAATGCATCGTCGCCTCGACACCCCTCATGGTTCGCGACGCGGGTGGGATCTCGGTGCGCACGCCACCGGACCTCGTGGCGGTGAGGGAGAAGGGCGCGAGCGTCCAGTTCTTCACGCCCGAGGGGCTCGAGGTGTGGGACGGCGCCAGGTGGACGAGGGTACAGGCAATCACGGCGAG
Organism: Deltaproteobacteria bacterium; assembly: GCA_005879795.1. NCBI lineage: Bacteria > Pseudomonadati > Myxococcota > Myxococcia > Deltaproteobacteria bacterium. The sequence continues at coordinate 13,580 of VBKJ01000106.1, read as the reverse complement.
CCGCCATCGGCCGAGGGATCCCGAGCATCGCCTGCTGTCGGTGGAGGCGCGCGGCGGTGTCGTGACGGTGACCGCCCACCACACCATGCTGCATGGCGACCGACGCGAGGCGCGGGCAGAGTCCCTGGCGCCGGGCGACGACCTGGCGCTGGCGGCATCGGTACCTCCGCGACCGTCGTGGACGTGCGTGTCGCCCGAGATGGCCGAGTTCCTCGGCTTCATGGCTGCCGACGGGTACATCGGGAAGGAGAGCGCCCACGTCCAGTTCACGAACAATGGCCATGGCTTCCGCGCCCGGGTCACCGAGCTGTGGTCGCGCCTCTTCCTCGGGACCGCGCGGGAGTGGGAGGCGCCGTCCGGCTTCGATCGTGAGCGCAGGGTCAAGCAGCTCGCGCTCACGGGCGCTCCGCAGGTGGCCGGGTGGCTGAGAAGCCAGCTCTACACTGCCACCGGGCACAAGCAGGTGCCGCCGCTCGTCCTCAACGCCGACGACTGGGCGCAGCAGGCGTTCCTTGCCGCCTACTACGCCGGAGACGGCCTCAAGGCGGGCAACGGGGACAGCGTCAAGACAAACAGCCCGGTCCTGGCGCAGGGACTCTGCTGGCTCTATACGCTGAGGGGACAGCAATCGTCGGTCTACGTCGAGTGGCGCGACGACCCCCCATACTATCAGCTGAGCCTTTCCTCATCACGCCCTCAGGGCCTCAAGGGCCAGCATCTGCGGAAGAACCCAGCCGAGGTCCGTCGAGTCGTTCCGCGGCGCGCTTCCGAAGGTGAGTGGGTGTTCGACCTCGAGACCGAGAGTGGTACGTTCTGTGCCGGAGTGGGCCGGCTCGTCGTGCACAACTCTCCCCGCCGCGGCCGCGAGTTCGTGACGCGCAAGGTGAGCGACGGCGCCGTGCGGGTGAAGCTCGGCCTCGCGCCCGAGCTGCGCCTCGGGAACCTGGAGGCGCGCCGCGACTGGGGCTTCGCCGGCGACCACGTCGAGGCCATGTGGCGCATGCTGCAGCAGCCCACGGCGGACGACTACGTGGTCGCGACCGGCGAGTCGCACAGCGTGCGCGAGCTGGTGGAGGTCGCCTTCGGCTGCGTCGGGCTCGACTGGCGCCAGCACGTGCGCGAGGACCCGGCGCTGCTCCGGCCGGCGGAGGTCGAGCACCTGGTGGGCGACGCCTCGAAGGCGCGCCGCGTGCTCGGCTGGGCGCCGCGCGTCTCCTTCCGCGAGCTGGTCGAGATGATGGTGCGCGCGGACCTCGACCGCCTGCAGCGCACCTGAGCGGGCGATGCGCGTCCTCGTGACCGGCATCACGGGCTTCGCCGGCCCGGTGGTCGCGGCGGCGCTCCTCGAGGCGGGGCACGAGGTGCACGGGCTCGTGCGCGGCGCGGGTCCGTGGCCGCGCCTCGGGGCGCTGCCCCTCGCGCCCGACGCGTTCCACCGGGGCGATCTCGCCGACGGCCGCTTCCCGGACCTCGTGCGCGCGCTCGCGCCCGGAGCGCTCGTCCACCTGGCCGGGCTCTCCTTCGCCCCCGCTGCCGAGCGCGACCCCGCGAGCGCCTACCGCACGAACCTCGGAGGCACGCTCGCGGTGCTCGCCGCCGCCCGCGCCCACGCGCCGCGCGCGCGCCTGCTGGTCGTCACCTCGAGCGACGTCTACGGCGAGGTGCGCGCGGAGGACCTGCCGATCGTCGAGGAGACGCCGCTCCGGCCGGTGAGCGTCTACGGCGCCAGCAAGGCCGCGGCGGACATCGCGGCGGCACAGTGGGCACGCGCCTACGGCCTCGACGTGGTCCGCGCCCGCCCCTTCAACCACGCCGGCCCGGGGCAGGACGCGGCCTTCGTGTGCAGCGCCCTCGCCCGGCAGCTCGCCCTCATCGAGGCGGGACGGCAGGAGCCGGTCCTCCGCGTCGGCAACGTCGATCCGGTGCGCGACTTCTCCGACGTGCGCGACATCGCCGCGGGCTACGTGGCGCTCCTCGAACGCGGGCGGGCGGGGGCGGCCTACAACGTGTGCTCGGGCGAGGGGACCAGCATCGCCGAGGTGATCGCGGTCCTGCGCGGGCACGCCCGCGTGCCGGTGCGAGTCCAGTCGGACCCGGCGCTCAGGCGGGCGGTGGACGTGCCGCGGGTGGTGGGGAGCCACGCCCGAATCGCGGCGGACACGGGGTGGAGGCCGCGGATCGCGCTCGCCGACACGCTCGCGACGGTGCTGGACGACTGGCGCCGTCGCCTCGCATCCTGACGGGCCTTGCGCCGCCCGGAGCTCGGCTTGCCGCTCAGCAGGTGCACGAGTATCCTTTCAACTTGATGGAGCTCCAGCACCGTACGCTCGAGCAGCTCCTGCTCGAGCAGGGGCGCCTCAGCCAGGACGACCTGCGCAAGGTGAAGCGTCTCCAGCAGGAGCGGGGCGAGCGGCTGGAGCGCCTCCTCCTCGACCTCGGCTTCATCTCAGAGGAAGACCTGCTCCCGCTCCTCGCGACCTACCTGGGCGTCGAGCCGGTCCACCGGCGCGACTTCCCGACCGCGCCGGTGCCGCTCAACGGTCTGAACCTGAAGTTCCTGAAACACGCCAAGGCGCTGCCGCTCGCCCAGACCAACGGCACGCTCACCGTGGCGATGTCCGACCCCGCCGACTACTACACCATCCAGGGCCTCCAGCTGGCGACCGGGCTCCAGGTCGAGCCCCGCCTGGCGCGCGAGCGCGACGTGCTGGAAGCGCTCGAGACGATCTACGGCGGCGGCACGGCCGCGGACGGGAGGGCCGAGGAGCCGGCCGACGCGGAGATCGAGTACTTCGGCGACGACGAGGAGGACGTCGACCACCTCCGCGATCTCGCCTCCGAAGCGCCGGTCATCCGCTTCGTGAACCTGCTCATCAGCCGCGCCGTGGAGCAGCGCGCCTCGGACATCCACATCGAACCGTTCGAGAACGAGCTCAAGGTGCGCTACCGCATCGACGGCGTTCTGCACGACGTGGAGGCGCCGGCGCGCCGGCTCCAAGCCGCGATCGTGTCGCGCATCAAGATCATGGCGAAGCTCAACATCGCCGAGCGCCGCCTGCCGCAGGACGGGCGCATCAAGCTCCGGCTCATGGGCCGCGAGATCGATCTCCGCGTGTCGACCCTGCCCACGCTCTACGGCGAGAGCGTCGTGCTCCGCATCCTCGATCGCTCGAGCATCGTGGTCAACCTCGAGTCGCTCGGCTTCCCGGAGGACACCCTCACCCAGTTCAACCGCCTGATCACGAAGCCCTACGGCATGATCCTGGTGACGGGCCCCACCGGCAGCGGCAAGACGACCACGCTCTACGGGGCGCTCGACAAGATCAACTCGCCCGACAAGAAGATCATCACCATCGAGGATCCGGTGGAGTACCAGCTCTTCGGGGTGAACCAGATCCACGTGAAGCCGCAGATCGGCCTCACGTTCGCGAACGGGCTGCGCTCGATCGTCCGCCAGGACCCCGACGTCATCATGGTGGGCGAGATCCGCGATGCCGAGACGGCCGAGATCGCGATCCAGGCGGCGCTCACCGGCCACCTCGTCTTCTCGACCCTGCACACCAACGACGCGGCCGGCGCCGTGTCGCGCCTCCTCGAGATGGGCGTGGAGGACTACCTGCTCGCCTCGTCGCTGCTCGGGGTGCTCGCGCAGCGCCTGGTGCGCCGGATGTGCACGAAGTGCCGCCGGCCGGCGGAGATGGCCGCCGAAGTGCTGCGCGACATCGGCGGCGACGGCGGCACGCAGGTGTTCGAGGGCGAGGGCTGCGAGGACTGCGCGCAGACCGGCTACCGCGGCCGCCTGGGCATCTTCGAGCTGCTGCCCGTGAACGAAGTCATCCGCCCGCTCATCCTGGAGCGCTCCTCGGCGGGCATCATCAAGGACGCCGCGGTGCAGCGAGGGATGAGGACCCTGCGAGAGGACGGCTGGCACAAGGTCCGAACCGGCGTCACCACGGTGGCCGAGGTGGTGCGCGTCACGCAGGAGGAGGTCTAGGCTCGGCCTCCTCGACCGACGGGCTCGACATCATCGACCTGGCCCCCACGATCCTCGCGCTGCTCGGTGTCGAGCCACCCGCGAGCATGGACGGCCGGGTGCGCCTCCCGGCATGAAGCGCCGCTCGGCAGGCGAGTCTAAGTGGGCGTCGAGGCGGGCGTTGCGAAGTTGAAAGGTGCCGACCCTCAGTATATGAATGTAGCGTTTTTCCCGCACTTTAGCCTCCGTGTGGCGGAGCGGCGAGGGATGGGCGGCGGGAGGAGCCCTGGTGGCGCAGTTCCAGTATCGCGCGGTTGACCCGCAGGGGAAGGTCATCGAGGGGATGATCGAGGCCGCCGAGGTGCCGGCGGTCGTCGCCCGCCTGCACGATCGCGGCCTCATCCCGCTCTCGATCGCCTCGGGGGACGGCGCCCGCCCGCGCGCGGCCGGCGTCCAGCTGCCGGCCCTGCCCGCGCTCGGGCGCCGCCGCGTCAAGGGCCGCGACCTCCTCATCATGACCCAGGAGCTGTCGGCCCTCGTGGGCTCCGGCCTGCCCCTCGACCGGAGCCTCGCCACGCTCGCCGACCTGGCCGACAACCCGGAGTTGAAGCGCATCCTGACCGAGGTGCTGCATGCCGTGCAGGGTGGCAAGTCGCTCGCCGAGGCGCTCGGCCAGCACCGCGCCTTCCCGCCCCTCTACGTGAACATGATCCGCGCGGGCGAGATCGGCGGCTTCCTCGAGCTCGTGCTGGAGCGGCTGGTCGAGTACCTCGAGCGCGGGCAGCAGCTGCGGGACGAGGTACGCTCGGCGCTCACCTACCCGGTGCTCCTCGTCTGTGCGATGGGCGTCTCGATCCTCGTGCTGCTCGTCTACGTGCTGCCCAAGTTCACGGTCCTGTTCAGCGAGATGGGACGCGCCCTTCCGCTGCAGGCGCGGGTGCTGCTCGCGGTGTCGGCAGCGGTGCGCGGCTACTGGTGGGCCGGGATCGGCGCCGTCGGGCTCGTCGCGGGCGGCCTGCGCTACTCGATCCGCTCCCCGCGCGGGCGCTACGAGTGGGACCAGTGGAAGCTCCGCTTCGCGCTGGTGGGACCGCTGCTCCGCAAGATGGAGGTCGCGAGCCTCGCGCGTACGCTCGGCACGCTGCTGAAGAGCGGCGTCCCCATGCTGCAGGCGCTCGGCATCGTGAAGGAGGTCGCCGGCAACCAGGTGATCGCGCGCTCGCTCGGCGAGGTCGAGGTCGGCGTGCGCGAGGGCGCGGGGGTCGCCGAGCCGCTCGCGCGCTCCGGCGTCTTCCCACCCCTCGCCGTGCAGATGATCGCGGTCGGCGAGGAGACCGGCAAGCTCGACGAGCTCCTGATCCGCGTCGCCGACCACTTCGACCGCGAGGTACGGGTCAAGATCCAACAGTTCACGCGCCTGCTCGAGCCGGTGCTCATCCTGGTGATGGGCCTCGGGGTCGGGTCGATCGTGATCTCCATGCTGTCGGCGATCTTCAGCGTGAACGATCTGCCAATGTGAGGAGTGCACCCATGCGAAGACGGAGACGGGAGTCGGGCTTCACGCTCATCGAGATGATGGTCGTGATGGTGATCATCGGGCTCCTGGTGGCGCTGGTCGGGCCCAACTTCATCCGCCAGGGGGAGAAGGCGAAGGTGAAGGCGGCGCGCGCCCAGGTCGAGATGCTCGGCACGGCGCTCGACACCTTCCGGCTCGACGTGGGCCGCTACCCGACGTCGCAGGAGGGGCTCGCGGCGCTGCGCCAGCGGCCCTTCGGCGTCGATCGCTGGGACGGCCCGTATCTCAAGAAGGACACCCCGCGGGATCCGTGGGATCGCCCGTACTACTACCGCGCCCCCGGCGAGGGCGGGCACCCCTACGACCTCCTCTCCTACGGGGCGGACGGCGCTCCCGGCGGCGACGGCGACAACCGCGACATCACCAGCTGGGAAGGCGACACCGGGTGAGCCCCCCGAAGACCGCTCGCGAGTCGGGCTTCACGCTCCTCGAGGCGGTGGTGGTGCTCATCATCATCGCCCTCGGGAGCGCGCTCGTCGTCCCCATGGTCGAGGGCGGCCTCGAGGCGCGCGAGGTGCGCCGGGCGGCGCGCCAGATCGCGTCGACGATGCACTACTGCCGGGGCGAGGCGGTGGCGCTCGGCCAGCCGCAGGAGCTGGTCATCGACGCGCTCGCGAACAGCATCCACACCACGGCCTGGGGCCGCTGGGCGGTGCTCACCGACCGCGCCGTCATCGAGGACGTGCGCGGCGGGCAGGCCTTCGGCGACGGGGTGGTGCAGGTCCTCTTCTTCCCGAACGGGAGCACGAGCGGCGCCGAGGTGATCCTCGCGGGCCGGCATGATCGCACAGAGCACCGCCTGCGGGTCGCCCTCGATCCGCTCCTCGGCACGGTGCAGGTGGGGGACGCAACCGGGTGAGGCGGTCCCCCGCCAGCGTTGGCTTCACGCTCATCGAGATCGCGGTCGCGCTCGCGATCCTCGGGGTGGGGATCGTCACCTGCCTCCAGATCTTCGGCGGGAGCCTGCGCATGCAGGCTCGGGCGAGCCGGGAGACGCGCGCCGTGCTGGCGGCGCGCGCTGCCATGGACGCGCTGCTCGCCGCCCCGGAGATCCAGGACCACAGCGAGAACCGCGACAGCGCCGAGGGCTTCCGCACCCACATCCTGATCCGCCATGCCGGGCGGGACGAGGGCCTGAGCGACAAGCAGCTCGACTTTCAGTCGGAGCGCTCGCTCCGCTACCTGGAGGTCGACGTCACCTGGCAGGACGGCACGGGCGCCAAGACCTACACGTTGAAGAGCCTCCGGATGGCCCCGGAGAATGAGTAGGCCGGCGCACACGGGCGGCCGGGGGGGCGCCCCCGCCGCGACCGGCTTCACCCTCCTCGAGGTCGTCATCGCGCTCACGGCACTCGCGCTCGTGACCGTGATCTGCTACGGCGCCTTCTATCTGGGCATCCGGGCGGTGGAGCGGGGGGAGGTCGCGGTGGTTGCGACGCAGCGTCTGCGGGTCGCGACCGACGTCATCATCCGCCAGATCAAGTCAACCGTCCCCTACAAGGCGCGCAACCGCGACGACGAGGAGTACGTCTTCTTCATGGGAACCGCCAGCTCGATGGCGTTCATCACGGCCGCGGGCCTCGAGGGCGGGGGCGGCCTCACGCGCGTGGTCTACCAGGTGATCGACGATCCGCCGCGTCTGGTGATGAGCGAGAGCCCGTTCTTCTCGACCAGGCGGCTCGGCCGGGAGCCGGTCGACCAGCCGGGCCTGCACTCCGCCGTCCTCCTGGACGACTTCAGGAGCCTCAAGTTCGAGTACCTGTTCTACGAGGGCGTCGAGCCCGAGTGGCGCAGCGAGTGGAACGGCCACGACGAGGAGGACATGCTGCCTGTGGCGGTGCGCGTCCTGGTCGACGGCATCCCGGGCCTCGAGGCCGGCACCTGGGGGCAGGAGATTCCCGTCATGGCGGCGCACTACGGCGAGGAGGGGGGCGCCGGCTTCCTCGACGACGACGACGGCGATTCCGACGACGACACGCCGGAGGACGAACCCGATGAACCGGACGAGTGAGCCGGCCCGCCGGCGCGGCGAGCGGGGCGTGGCGCTCCTCCTCGTCCTCTGGATCTTCATGGTCCTCGGCGTGATCGCGCTCGACTTCGCCCGCTACATGCGCGACGACGCGATGGCGTCCATCAACCTGGCCGACGAGACGCAAGGCTACTACCTGGCGCTCGCCGGGATGAACCGGGCCATCTTCGACGCCGAGCGCCGGCGCGAGGCGAACCAGGCCACGCAGCCCGGCGCCGCCGCCGCCGCCGCGGGAATCCCCCAGGGTCCCCACACGCTCGACGAGGACGACGAGGGGCCGCTCGTGCCGATCGACGGGCAGTGGCACGAGGGAGACTTCGCGGGCGGGCGCTGGGCGGTGCGCATGATCGACGAGACCGGCCGCATCTCGCTCAACAAGATCGGCGAGGCGCTCCTCCAGCGCGTCATCACGAACCTCGCTCAGGGCGACCCGACCACCGGCATCGACCGGCACATGCAGGCGACGATCGACACCGTGGTCGACTCGATCCTCGACTGGCGTGACCACGACAGCCTGAAGCGCGCCCACGGCGCCGAGAGCGGGTACTACCTGAAGCGGCGCGTGCCGTACCGGGCGAAGAACGCGTTCTTCGACTCGCCGGAGGAGCTGCTCCTGGTGCGGGGCGTCACGCCGGCCCTCTACTACGGCAGGGACGGCGTGCCGGGGCTGAGGGACATCTTCTCCGTGTACAACCGCGCCACGACGATCTCCGTCGACAGGGCCCCGGCGGCCGTGTTCCAGGCCCTCCTCGGCATCGACGCGGCGGCGGCCGCGGACCTGATCGCGCAGCGCGACGGGGGGGCGCCCATCCGCGACCTGGTGACGGCCCAGCTCGCGGCGATCGACCCCACGCTGACGGCGCTCGTCGATGTCCCGACCGCACCGCACCTGGTGACGATCGACGCGCGGGGCGACCTCCGCACCGAGCGCAACCGGTCGCACGTGGCCGTGGTCGCCGACCTGGCCACGCCGGCGAGCGAGGGGATACGCGTCATCCGCTGGCTCGACCGCGCGCCGTGGGAGGGCAGCCCACCCGGTCTCCCGGCCGCTGCGGGGGGAGAGTCGTGACCCTCGGCGAGTTGAGCCAGCGGCTGCGCCGGGCCGACTTCCTGGACGGCCTCGGTATCTACGTGGGCGCGCACGAGGTGGCGCTCGCGCACGTCGTGAAGCGCTTCTTCACGGTGGCGCTCCGTCACGCGCGCACCTACCCGCTGCCGCCGGCCACGCACCCCGGCGAGCGCCGCCAGGCCATCGCGCAGGCCGTGCTCGCCTTTGCGGGGGAGCAGCGTGTGGACACGCGGCGTGCTTACCTCTGCCTGCCGCGTACCGCGGCTGCGTGCAACCGGGTCCTCCTGCCGGCGGCCGCACGCGAGAACCTGGCGCAGGTACTCGAGTACGAGATCGAGCACCTGGTGCCGCTGCCGCGCGACCAGGTCTACTTCGACTACTCGGTGCGCGGGCTCGGCGAGGACCGGCTCGAGATCCTCCTCATGTGCATCCCGCGGGAGATCGTGCGCGTTCACCTGGAAGCGCTCGAGGACGCCTTCGTCCGGCCGCGGGGGATCGTGCTGACCTCGACGGCGATCGCCGACTACCTGGCCTTCTGCCGCGGCGGGACGGCGGCGCCGATCGGTCTCCTCATCGGGAGCGACGAGGCGGTCGAGCTGGCGCTCCTGAAGGAGGGGCGCCTGGTGGCGAGCCAGCTGGTGCCGGCCTGCCGCGTGGCGACGCCGGCCGACCTCTCCCGCTCGCTCGCGCGCCAGCTCGCCGACGGCTTCCTGGCGCCCGAGGACGTGGAGCTCTACCAGTGGCGGCTCGCCAACGGCGCCGCGCCCCAGCTGCCGTTGGTCGGCGACGGGGACCTCGCCGCGCTCGCCGCCGGACGCCTCGAGGCGCCGCCCGAGTTCTTCGAGGCGTGCGAGCCGGCGCTCCTCCCCGCTCTCGGGGCGGCGCTCGACGCCGTCCGCGAGGGCACCGTGCCGGTGAACCTGCTTCCCGCGGAGGGCCGCCGCGGGGCGGAGGAGGGCTTGTCGCTCGCCACCGTCGTGCTGGTGGCCGTGCTCGGCGTCCTGCTGCTCGTGTGGGGCGGCAGCGCCCTCGTGAAGGACGAGCTCACCCGCCGGCACGTGCGGGACGAGCTCGCCCGCGTCGAGCCTCAGGTGAAGGAGGTGAAGGCGCTGCAGAACGAGATCGAGGATCTGCGGCACCAGATCCAGACCCTCTCCGGCGAGGGGAAGCGAGCGACGGTCCTCCTGGCGGAGCTCTCGGACGTCGTCCCGACCGACGCCTATCTGAGCGCGGTGAACCTGCGCGCCGGGCGGCTCACGCTCGACGGCATGGCGCGCTCCGCCTCGGACCTGATCGCCGCGCTCGAGAAGTCGAAGCACTTCAAGAACGTGAGCTTCACCTCCCCGACGACCCGCAGCGGAGACAAGGATCGCTTCTCGCTGGTCGCGGAGGTGGAGAAATGAGGCTCCGCGCGCTCTGGGCCCAGGCGGTGGGCTGGTACGCGGCGCACTCGACGCGCGACCGGCGCATCGTGACCGGCGTCGGGGCTCTGGCGGCGCTCTCCGTCCTGTACGTGGGTGTGGTGCAGCCGCTCGTCCATTACCGCCAGCGCGGGAAGACCGAGATCGAGGAGGGCGAGGAGCAGCTCGAACGCGCCGAGCACTTCCTCGCGGTCGCGGACGCCAAGCGCGCCGAGCGGGACGAGCTGCGCAAGAAGCTCGGCGAGGCGAAGGAGCGCCTGCTGCCCGGGTCGAGCGCGACGCTCGGCGCGGCGGCCCTCCAGGAGCGCGCGAACGCGCTCGCCGCGGAGAAGGGCATCACGGTGCAGAGCACGCAGGTGATGAAGGAGGAGGCGGCCGAGCCCTTCCACAAGATCGCCATCCGGCTGACGCTCTCGGGCGAGCTCAAGCCCTTCGCCGAGTTCGTCTCCGGCCTCGAGTACGGCCCCCAGCAGCTCTCGATCCCGTTCCTCGAGGTGAGCCGCCGCGGCGCCGCTGCGGCGGCGGTCAAGGGCCCGCGCGTGCTCCAGGCGACGGTCGAGGTGAGCGGCTACCTGCAGGGCGCGCCGCCGACGAAGGCGGAGGCCGAGCCGGGCGAAGGGGAGGGCGAAGCGGCGCCGGGTGCGCCCGAGGGCGAGGCCGCGCCGGGTGCGTCCGAGGGCGAAGCCGCGCCGGGTGCGTCCGAGGGCGAAGCGGCGCCGGGCGCGCCCGAGGGCGAAGCGGCGCCGGGCGCGCCCGGGGAGACCTCGCCCGGCGGCCCGGCCGCATCCTCCGAGCCGCCCGCCGCGGCGCCCGCACCGCCAGCCATGACGCCCGCGCCCGCGGCGGGCGCGGAGGCGAAGAGCAGCTGATGGGGCGCTGGGCCATCGTCAACACGCTGCTCGGGATCATCGTCGCCCTGGTGGGCTACGAGATCGTGCGCACGTGGGCGCGCGGGCTCCCGAAGGCTCCGATAGCGGAGAGCGCGGCCTCCGCCCCGCCGGCGCCGGTGCCGGAGCCGCGCGAGAAGGGCAAGCGCGGCCGCGCCGAGAAGGCGGGCGCGCTCGCGCAGCAGACGCCGGCCGTGCTCGCCGCGGCGATCAGCGACAAGGACCTCTTCGATCCGAGCCGGCGGCCGCCGAGCCCGGAGGACACGACCGCGGCGAGCGTGCCGGTCACCAAGCCGCCCGACAACGTGACAGTGGTCGGTGTGCGCATCTTCGGCAAGGGTGACCGCGAGGCGTTCGTGAACGACGGCACGCAGGGCGGGGCGGTCACGCGGCGCCTGCGTGTCGGGGATCAGCTCGCAGGCTACACCGTGAAGGCGATCGATCGGACCGCCGTGACGCTCACGTCGCCGTCGGGCGACGTCGTGAGCATGCCCCTCACCGTCGTCAAGGGGACGGCCCAGCCCGCCCCGCCCGGTGTGCAGCGCCCGCCGACGCCGGGCAGGCCGCCGCAGATGCCGGGCAGGCCGCCGCAGCCGGCGGGTGCGCAGGTGTCTTCCCCGGCGGCCGGCGTGCAGGGGCCCTCGCCCGCCGCGGGCGTGGGCGGGGTGCCGCCCGTGCCGACGGCGCCGCCGCGGGCGGTGCCGAAGCCCGGGGTGGCGGCGCCCGCGCCCGGGACGCTGCCCGCCGACGTGCGACAGAAGCTCGAGCAGCTCAAGCAGAACGAGAAACGGATGGGCCGCAAGCGCTGACCGCGAACGGAGGAGGGTGTCGTGAAGGGGCCTTGCATGCTGACGATGCTCCTCGTAGCGGCGATCGCCGCCACGCCCGCGCGCGCCCAGAACGCGCCGCCGAGCCCGCCGACGACCGCGCCGCCGCCCGCTGCCGACGACCAGTCCGGCGAGGCCCCGCTCGGCGAGGAAGAGGCCATGGTCCTCAACTTCGAGCGCGCCGACATCCGCGAGGTGATCCACAGCCTCGCCACCGCGCTCGGCATCAGCTACACGATCGACCCGCGCATCGAGGGCCAGGTCACGATCCGGACGGCGGGTAAGATCGCGCGCGAGGATCTCTGGCCGCTCCTGAACCAGATCCTGCGCAACAACGGCATCGCCGCCATCAAGGTGGGCGACGTGTACCAGATCCTGCCCGTCGCGGAGGCGAAGACGCGCGCCATCATCCCGCGCTCGAAGGCCGCCAAGTCGGGTGTTGCGGAGAAGGACGCGTTCGCCATCGAGGTGGTGCCCGTCGCGCACGTCTCGGCCGACGAGATGGTGAACATCCTCCAGCCCTTCGTCACCCCGGGCGGCGACGTGCTCTCCTACCCGCGCGCGAACCTGCTCGTCATCACCGACCTGCAGTCGAACATCGACCGGCTGCGCGAGCTGATCACGACCTTCGACAGCGACGTGTTCCACAACCTGAAGACGCGCGTCTTCAAGGTGAAGAACGGCGATCCCGACGAGCTGGCCAACGAGATCCTGGGCCTGCTCGCCCCCTACGGCGTCACGCCGACCGGCGAGGGCGAGGGCGGCGTCTACATCGTGCCGCTCACGCGGCTCAACTCGCTGGTCGCGGTGGCCTTCGACAAGACCATGTTCGACGAGATCGAGCGCTGGCTCCGCCTGCTCGACATCCCGCCCGAGGAGGGCGCGGGCCGGCAGACGTTCGTCTACAACGTCGAGAACGCGAAGGCCGAGGACCTGGCCGGGGTGCTGAACGAGCTCTTCGGCGGCGGTCCGGGCGCTGGCGGCGCGGGCGGGCTGGGGCGCGCACCGGGGGCGGCGCCGGCCGGGGTCGGGCTCTTCGGTGCGGGCGGCGTGTCGGGCGGCCGGACGGGCATGGGCGGCGGCCGCGGGGGCCTGGGCGGCGGCCGTGGCCTCGGCGGCGGGGGCGTGGGCGGCGGCGGGTCGGTGGGCGGCGCGATCACGCCGCAGCAGGCGGGCGGCGGCCTCGGCGGTGGTGGCGGCCGGGGCGCGGGCGCGAGGCTCGGCGGCGCGGGCGGCGCCCCCGGCGCGCCCGGGGCCCCGGGCGCGCCGGGCGGCGCCGCTGCCGTCCGCGGCATCTCGATCCCCGGCCGCACCGGCGCGGTCGGGGCCCCGGGCGCCCCCGGCCAACCGCAGGGCCCGCTGCCCATCTTCAAGGAGGAGGTGCGCATCGTCGCCGATCCGGTCACCAACTCGCTCGTCGTGCTCGCCACCAAGCGCGACTACCAGCTCATCGCCGACGTGCTCAAGAAGATCGACGTCGTGCCGCGCCAGGTGCTGCTCGAGGTGACGATCGCGGAGATCACGCTCACCAAGGACCTCTCGTTCGGGGTCGAGTGGGCGCTCGCGCAGGGGAAGCTCAACCAGACGCTCGCCGTGGACACCAGCCCCGACACGGTCTTCCGCACCGGGCCGAGGGGCGTCCCGGTGGGGGGGTTCCTCAACCCGAGCACCCAGCGCGTCCCGGGCCCGGGCGCCGGCGCCTTCGCCGTCATCTCGGACCGCGATCACTTCAACCTCTTCATCAACGCGCTTGCGACGCGCACCAACGTGAAGATGCTCTCCGCGCCGCACATCATGG
>VBKJ01000105.1 GCA_005879795.1 Deltaproteobacteria bacterium | reverse complement strand
AGATGCAGGAGATCGCGGGCGCCATCAAGGAGGGCGCGGAGGCGTTCCTCCGCCGGCAGAACGCCACCATCTTGGTGATCGGGCTCGGCGTCGCGGCGATCATTTTCCTGCTCTACACCTTCGTGCGGCCGGTGACGTCGCACGACCCGACGAGCTCCTTCAACATGGCGGTCGCCACCACGCTCGCTTTCTGCTTCGGCGCGCTGTGCTCGGGCGTGGCGAGCTACGTCGGGATGTTCGTCTCGATCCGCGCCAATCTGCGTACGGCTTCCGCGGTACGCACGAGTCTCAACCGCGCGCTTCAGCTCGCGCTCCGCGGCGGCGCCGTGTCGGGCCTCTTCGTGGTCGCCATGAGCCTGCTCGGCGTGGGCGGGCTCTTCGTCCTGCTGCGCGCCTTCGGGGTGGCGGAGGAGAAGATCCCCCTGCTCATCGTCGGCTACGGCTTCGGCGCCAGCCTGGTGGCGCTCTTCGCGCAGCTCGGCGGCGGCATCTACACCAAGGCCGCCGACGTGGGCGCCGACCTGGTGGGCAAGGTCGAGGCCGGCATCCCCGAGGACGACCCGCGCAACCCGGCGGTGATCGCCGACCTGGTGGGTGACAACGTCGGCGACTGCGCCGGCCGCGGCGCCGACCTCTTCGAGTCGACGGCGGCAGAGAACATCGGCGCCATGATCCTCGGCGCGGGGCTGGCCACGGCGGCGGCCAGGACGGACGTCCACTTCGCGAACGGACTGCTCGGCGTCATGCTCTTCCCGCTCGTAGCGCGCGCCTTCGGACTCATCGCCTCGATCGTCGGTGTGATGGCGGTGCGCACCGACGAGGACGAGGATCCCATGAGCGCGCTCAACCGCGGCTACTACATCGCGGCCGTGCT
>VBKJ01000104.1 GCA_005879795.1 Deltaproteobacteria bacterium | reverse complement strand
GCGATCCGCACCGCCGCGTGTCCGGTGGCCGTCTGGCGGCGGTCGTCGAGCTTCACGTGCGCGGGTGCGTGCATGCTCTGCACGGCAAGGTCGTAGCGCGGGACGGCGAGCGCCGGTGACGCCGCGGCCCCAGCGACGAGGAGCGCGCCCGTGACGCGGAGGAGCGAGCCAGGCGAGCGCATCATGCCGGATTCCTAATATGAACCTGCAGGTGCCGACAAGCGGGCGCATGCCTCCGCGCGTTCGCTAGCGCTAGCGCGACACTCGCGAAGGGCACGAAGACGCGGTGGGCGAGAGCGTTCAGCGCGTCTTGCTGCGCTGGCGATTCCATCTTGACAAGAGTAGGGCAACCTCACGTCACTCTCCGATCCGAGCGCCTCCGTGCGGCGGGGAGGCCGAGGGCAGCCAGGCCAACGGGGCGGCGCCCACCGGAGCGGGGTTGCTGCCCGCTCACTTCCTGAGCCGGCTCCCCCTTCCCCTAGCGGGGGCCCGACATCCCACATTTGGGTGATGGCAGCACAGCCTCATGTGAGCTATGCAAGCGCCCAGCCCCTCGAGGAGCAGAGGCGGGTCCTCTTCACAACTTCCCACGCGGGAGAAGGAGATCGAGATGCGCAGCGTGATCGTTTCCTTGAGCATGGTCTTTGCGATCGCGGCACTTGCGCCGTGCGCCGCCAATGCCCGGTCAGTCAAGCGGCACTTGCACCCGACGGGCGTCGACCCGGACGCGCAGGGCGTCGCTGTGGCGTCCATCCACGCGAAGGCCCACCGGGGAAAATTCCGAGTCAGCGCGCGGAACCTGAACCCCGGCGCAACGTTCGGGATCAGCGTCGCGGGCGTACGGATCGGCAGCCTCACCACGAACGCAGCCGGCTCCGGCACTGCCCGCTTCAGCAGCTCACCGGGTGGGACGACGCAGTTCCTTGGAGTCGACCCGCGTGGGAAGCTCGTCGAGGTGAGCGACGATCGGGGCGAGGACGTCCTGGAGACCAAGATGCCGGGCAACACAGACGATCAGGGTGACGTCCAGTGCTGCCTCACGGACGACGACGACGACGGCACCGAGTGCGAAGAGACGACCGCCGACGAATGCACGGCGGAAGGTGGGACGAACATGGGGACGGGCTCCTGCTTCCCGAATCCCTGTCCGACGAGCCCACCGACACCGGACATTCAGTGCTGCGAGCCGGACGAAGACGGGCCGGAGTGCGAAGAGAAGAGTGCGGCAGAGTGCAGCGCCGATGGAGGCGTGAATATGGGGACGGGCTCCTGCGAACCGAACCCCTGCGCGTCCACGCCGCCGAACACCGTGCGCTGCTGTATCTCGGAGGACGAGCAGGGCGAGCAAGACGACGAGCAGGAAGACGGGCCCCAGACCGTCCTGCGAAAGAAGCGGCATGGTGCTCGGTCTACCCGCGTGCCGGTCTCACTCGCCAAGGACAAGGACGAGGACGAGGACGATGACCGCGATCATCCCGAGCCGCCCGAGTGCGAGCAGCTCACGGCGGCCCATTGCAGCGAGGAAGGCGGGACAGCGATCGGCCCCGGATCGTGCGAGCCGAATCCGTGTGTGTCGTCGCCAAGCGGTGCGTTCCTGAACTGACGACGGCGGGAGGCGACAGCGGCGCTGCTGCGCGAGCGCGTCGGCGAGCTGCTAGCCGGTGAGCTCGCCGCGGCGCCGGGGGACCTCGCCGAGCCGGGAGCTCAGGGGCAGCCGCCCACGCCCGCGGGCAGCTGGGCGCAGTCCGCGAGCGAGGTGACGACCAGTGCCTCCGGCAGCGCCCCGCCACCACCGACCTGGTTCGCGAGCTGGAGGGCGTTGGAGCTGTAGTCGACGATGGCGCTGCCCCCGACCCGCAGGTTGACGTCCTGGGTCCAGAGGGAGCCGTACAGCGTCAGGTTCCCGGTGATATCGGTCTCGGAGGGGTCGTTCACGACGTTGGTCCGCCCGCGGACAAGGACCAGACCCTTGAACTGGAGCGTGCCCTGGATTGTCAGGTCCCCCTCGACGATCATGATCCCCGCGCCGCTCGCGTTCCCGTTGCCCTTGACCGTGACCCCGCCGCTCGCCGTGAAATGCGTGATCTGCGGAGCGGCGGTCGTCCCGAAGGTCGCGCTCCCGTTGATCTTGTCGTCGCTGTAGGTGACGACGCCCGGGCGCGAGAGCAGGTCGTCGATGAACTGGTTCATCTGCGCGATGGTCGGGGCGGCGGGGAAGGTACCGACGCTCGGGACGATCGGGGGGCCATTCGAGTAGCCCTGCCCCCGCACGTTGTCGAGCTGCTCCTGGCCGAGGCTGTGCAGCGTCTCCTGCGTGTTGGCGTCGCTCCGGGTCGCGATGCCCGGCACGGGCGCCGCCGGACCGGCTCCCCCGTTGTAGTCGTGGTCGTTGCCGTCGACGGTGAACGCGTTGCCGTTGAAGGTCGCGTCGGTCGCGGCGTTTGTGGCGAGGTAGATGGCGCCGGGCGAGACGAGCGGCACGCTCGAGCGGCTGACGCTCGCCACCACCACGTTACGCTCGCCGCGCGGGCCGAGCGCCGTGGCGACGAAGCGGCCCGCGTCGGCCGGGTTGCCCACGCTGGCCGCGGGGGCGACGGAGTAGGTGAAGCCGGCGATCGCAGCGAACGTGTGGCTGCCGCTGCCGAAGGTGGTCGCCCACTCCCCGACCACGTCGTTCTGGAAGTTCACCACGCCGGGGCCGTTGACGACCTGGAGCGCCTCGGAGATCGCCGACTCGGCGACGAAGTGTGCCTGGGCGGCGCCGCGGAAGTTGCGGGTCGCCTCGACGTTCACCGTCCCGACGAGCAGCGCGCTGGCGACGATCAGGAGAAGCGTCGCCATGGCGAAGAGCGCGACCGCGAGCACGAAGCCCGACTCGCCGGGCCGCCTCGGACGGGTGCGTCGGTACCGGGTCATCCCCACGGCCATTCCCTACAGACTCCCGAGCGCGCGGCTCCGGATCGCGACCTCGGAGCTGACCTGAGAGACGAGCGGGTGCGGATTGTTCGGGTTGGGGTTCGGAAGGGTCGCCTGCAGCGTGAGGCGGACGAGCGCGACGCAGTCGCGCTGCGCGGCGCTCAGCGCGGGCGGCGACCCGGCGGGTACGAGCTCGACCGGCGGGTTGCCGCCCGTGAAGTAGCGCAGGACGAAGCCGCCACTCGGCAGACCCGAGGCGAGCACGACCGGTGCACTCGCGCCGTCGGTACGCTGCAGATCGGTGCCGACCAGGTCGTAGGTGAGGTCCTCGTTCGCGCCGGCGAGCGCGCCGTCGCCGTTCAGGTCCTGCTGGAAGCGGACGCGGGTGGGGGTGGCGTCCGCGAGCCCGCGCCGCACGCCCGGGCACGCGGGCCCCGGCGCGGCGGGGAGGGCGGCGCCGGTCGGGTCGTAGCTGGCCATGCGGATCTCCCGCGCCATCAGATCGAGCACGCTGCGCGCCGTGGTCTGGACCTGGGCGTATGCGCCCTGCACCGCGAGGGCCTTCTGCTGCGCGAAGAAGACCGCGTAGAGAGCCGCGAATCCGATCAGGGAGACGGTCGACGCGACCAGCAGCTCGGCGGTCGAGAACCCACTGCGGCGTGTGCGCCTGGTCATCATGGGCAGGGGATCGTGCTGCAGCGAACGTAGGCGGCGACCCGCGTGGTGTGCGGCCGGGAGTCCGTCCAGGAGACCAGCACGGACACCGTGCGGAGGCCGGCCCGCGGCGTGTCGTTCCCCGAGACCGTCCAGCTGCGCTGGAAGACGCCGCCACCAGTGCCGTCGGCGCGGAGGGGATTTGCCGGATCGCTGTACACGCCCGGCGACAGCTGCGCGGCGCCGAGCGGCAGGGCACGCAGGGCCTCGAGCTGCTGCTGCGCGAGTGCGGTGGCGGCGGTGACCGAGTCCGCCGTCTTGTCGATGCGCGTGAGTGAGACCGAGTTGACAGCGAAGCCCCCGACCGCGATGCCGATCAGGGCCATCGTGCCAAGCGCCTCGAGAAGCGAGCTGCCACGCGTGCCGCGTTGGTGCATCGTCGTGGCCCAAGAGCAAGGGCGATACCACCCGCGGCAGTTCGATTCTCCTTCATTGGATGGAGATGGCGGCGCGCGACCTCGCACGACCGCGCATGGATGCGGCGCGCGGCTGCACGACGGCCGCGGTGCGGTGGCGAAGCGCGCATCGCTCGCCCGGGCACGCGCTGTGTTGGGACGCGCGGAGCCGGTCAGCTCACGCTGAAGCGCACCGTGCCTCGGGCCTGAAGGTGCGCGCGAGCGCCGCCGCGCGGCGCTCCGCCTCGCGCGGGACGAGGGTCGCGATCGTGCCAGCGCCCGCTTCCTTGACAGCCCGCGCTCCCGACCCTTAGATGCCGGGGAGCCCATGCGCGACGCGCCCGACGTGGTGGTGATCGGCGGCGGGCCCGCGGGCGCCGTCGCGGCGACGCTGCTCGCCGACGCCGGCCATCGCGTCCTGGTCCTCGAGCGCGAGCGCTTCCCGCGCTACCACATCGGCGAGTCGCTCCTCTCTGCGACGCTCCCCATCCTCGACGCCGTCGGCGCCACGCCCGCCATCGAGCGCCACGGGTTTCTCAAGAAGCCGGGCGGCACCTTCCTCTGGGGCCGCCAGCGCGAGCCGTGGAGCTTCTGGTTCCGCGAAGACCCGGGCGGGCGGCCGCACGCCTATCAGGTCGTGCGCGCCGAGTTCGACCAGCTCCTGCTCGAGAACGCGCGCGCCCACGGCGCGGACGTGCGCGAGGAGCACGCGGTGACGGCGGTCGAGCCCGACGACGGACGGCCCATCGTGCGCGCGCGCAGCGCCAGGGGCGCTGCCCTCCGCCTCGCCCCCCGCTTCGTGGTCGACGCGAGCGGCCAGGCGGCCGTCGTCGGAAGAGCGCGCGCCTTCCGCCAGTTCGACGACTTCTTCAAGAACCTGGCCGTCTTCGGCTACTTCCGCGGCGCGGAGCGCCTCCCCGGCGAGCTCGCCAACCACATCCTCTCCGCCGCCTTCGCCGACGGCTGGTTCTGGTACATCCCGCTCCACGACGGCACCATGAGCGTGGGCGCGGTCGTCGACGCGCGCCGCTGGCGCACGCTGGCGGACGGCGACCCGGAGGGCACCTACCGCGGTCTGATCGCGCGCTGCCCCGCGATCGCCGAGCGGCTCGCGCGGGCGGCCCTCGTCTCGCCCATCCGCGTCATCCGCGACTACTCGTACACCAGCACGCGCTTCACCGGCCCCGGCTTCCTGCTGGCCGGCGACGCCGCCTGCTTCATCGACCCCGTCTTCTCGACCGGCGTGCACCTCGCCTGCCTGGCCGGGTTCCTGGGCGCGCGCGCCGTCGACTCGATCCTCTCCGGCGCCGCGCCCGAGGCCGAGGCGCTCGCCCGGTACGAGGCCGCCTACCGCGGCGCCTTCGAGCGCTACCTCCGCTTCCTCTACTTCTTCTACGACCACAACGAGGACCCCGACTCGTACTTCTGGACCGCGCGCCGCATCCTGACCCACGCGCCCGCGGAGCTCTCCACGCGCGAGGCGTTCGTGCGCCTCATCTCGGGGAACGGCGACTGGGACGCGGCCGCGACGCTGGTGGCGAGCGAGCACGCGCGCTGGGCGGAGGGCATCCACTCGGGACGGCCGAGCGCGGTGCCGGGGAGCGACCTCCTGCGCGTGCGCACGACGAGCGTGCTCACCGGCCTGCCCGCCCGGCCACGCGACGACAGCTGACCATGCGCGTCCTCCTCGTCTCGGCGAACCAGGAGCGGAGCCCCGACCCGGTGGCGCCGCTCGGCGTGTGCTACGTCGCGACCGCCGTCACGGACGCCGGGCACGAGGTGCGCGTCCTCGACCTCTGCTTCAGCGAAGACCCGGCCGCCGACGTGCGTGCCGCGCTCGCCGCGCAGCGCCCCGAGGCGATCGGCATCTCGCTCCGCAACGTCGACAACTGCGCCTACCCCGACACGGTGTCCTACCTGCCCCACTACCGCGCGGTGGTCGAGGCCTGCCGCGCGGCGAGCGCCGCGCCCATCGTCCTCGGCGGATCGGCCTTCACCACCATGCCGGCGCACTACCTGGCGGCGCTCGACGTGCCCTGGGGCGTGGTGGGCGAGGGCGAGGCGGCGTTCCCCGCGCTCCTCGCCCGCCTCGCCGCCGGCGCTGACGTCCGCGGGCTCGCCGGCGTCGCCGCCCGGGACGCCACGACCGGCGCGATCGAGGTGGCACCCACCGCCTGGCTTCCCGCCGTGGACGCCGTGCGCGCCGACCGGCGCTGGATCGACAACCGGCGCTACTTCGAGCAGGGCGGCATGGGCAACCTCCAGACCAAGCGCGGCTGCCACTACAAGTGCACCTTCTGCGCCTACCCCGTGATCGAGGGCCGCGGCATGCGCACACGCGACCCGGCGGGTATCGCGGCCGAGGTCGCGACGCTCCTCGACCGCCACGGCATCGACCAGTTCTTCGTGGTCGACAGCGTCTTCAACGCGCCGCGCGGCTACGCCGAGCGCGTGTGCGCGGCGCTCGGCCCGCTCGGGCGGCGCATCCGCTGGTCGTGCTTCGTGACGCCGGGGAACTTCAGCGCCCAGCTGCTCGACGCGATGATCGCCGCCGGCTGTCAGTCGATCGACTTCGGGACGGACGCGGGCTCGAACCAGACGCTGCGTGGCTTCCGCAAGAGCTTCAACGTCGACGACATCCGTGCCGCGTCGGACATCTGCCGCGCGCGCAGCTTCCCCTTCTGCCACAGCCTCGTCTTCGGCGGCGAGGGCGAGACCTGGGAGACGGTCGCCGAGACGATCGCGCTCATGGACGAGTGCCGGCCGACGGCGGTCACCGCGATGTGCGGCGTGCGCGTCTACCCTGAGACGCCGATGGCGCAGGTGCTCCTCGCGCGCGGCGAGGTGGCGGGCGTCGAGGCCCTCTACGAGCCCTGGTTCTATGTCGCCCCCGGGGTGCGCGACCGCCTCGCCGAGCGCGTGCGCGAGGCGGCCCGCGCGCGCGGCAACTGGCTCCTGCCCGGCATGAAGGTGAACGACGAGGAGCGGCTCTTCGCCCGGCTCCGCGGTCGCGGGCTGAAGGGCGACCTCTGGCGCTACGTGTCGCGCCTGCGGCTCGGGCGCGCACTCGCCGCGGCCGGGTAGCGCCGTGCCGCTCGAGGCCGTGTTCGCGGAGGTCACCATCGGCGACGGCGCGGCCCGCGGCGTCGTCCGCCGCGAGCACGCACGCCGGCTCTGCGAGGGCCACTTCCCGGGCGAGCCGGTCGTCCCGGGCGCCTACCTCGCCGGGCTGATGGCGGAGCTCGCCGCGTCGCTGCTCCCGCCCGGGGCCCTGCTGGCCGCGCTCGAGCGCTGCGTCTTCCGCGCGCGCGTCACGCCCGAGGACGAGATCGTGGTCAGCGCGCGGCGGGCGGCCGCGAGCCGGGTCGACGCCGAGGTGGGGTGGCGCGGCGTCTGCGCCGCCCGGGCCACGCTGCGCTTCCGGACGGACGCATGAGCGGCGCCGCGCCCGCCGAGATCCTCCGCCACCGCGGCGCCGCTCTCGTCGTGGATGCCATCGACGGGTTCGACGGCGAGACGCTCCGCTGCCGCGCTACCGGCGCCGGCCCCTGGCCCTGGCCCGCGCTGCTCGAGGGCGCGGCGCAGGCGGCCGGGCTCGTCGCCGGCCTCCGCCCGCGCGGCCTCTCGTCGCGCGCCGTCGTCGCCGAGTACCGCGACGTCCGCGTCCACGCCGCGACGCACGCGGGGCCGCTCCGCTTCGCGGCGCGCCTCGAGCGCCGCGTGCTGCACTTCTGGCGCTGCCGGGTCCAGGTGCGCGACGAGGCCGGCGCCCTCCTCCTCCGGGGCGCCGTCACCCTCGCCCCCGAGCCGCGGGCGTGATGCCGCCCTTCGTCGCCTCGGCCGTCGATCCGCGCCTCTACGAGCTCCTCGCCGAGGCGGGCTTCGGCGACGCGCTCTTCAACCCGCGCCAGCACCGGAGCTGCGAGCTGGTCGAGCACTACGCGCTCCAGCTCGCGATCGACGTCGTGACGCGGCTCGAGCTGGTACCGCTCCTCGCCGAGCCGCGCTCGGTCGAGGAGATCCTCGCCGCGCGTGGCTTCGTCCCACGCTTCGCGCCCGCGTTGCGCTGGCTCCTCGAACGGCTCGCCCTCGCCGGCGTGGTGGAGCGCGAGGCGGACGGCCGCTACCGGCTGGCCACCCCGCTCCCGTCGCCGGATCTGGAGGCGCTCCGTGCCGAAGGCCTCGCGGCCGACGCCTCGTACGCCCCTGCCTTCGCCCTCCTCGACGAGGCGGCGGCTCTCTACCCGCGCGCGGCGCGCGGGGAGACCGACGGCGAGAGCGCGCTCCTCCGCAGGCTGCCGCTCTGGGTCGCGTACTTCAGCAACCAGAGCGGCTACTACGCGCTCAACAACCGCGTGACGGCGTCGGCCGCCGCCGCCCGCGCGGCGGGTGGCCCCGTGCTCGAGGTGGGCGCCGGGCTCGGGAGCGCGACCGAGGCACTGCTCGACGCGCTCGACGAGCGCGGCACGCTCGGCACGCTCTCCGCCTACCTCGTGACCGAGCCGGTGGCGCTCTTCCGCCGCCGCACCGAGCGCACGCTGCGCGCCGTGCGCCCGGGCGTGCCGCTCGCCTTCGCCGCCCTCGACCTGAACCAGCCGTGGGCCGCCCAGGGTGTGCCGCCGGGCAGCGTACGGCTCGTGTGGGGCGTGAACGTGTTCCACCTCGCGCGCGATCTCGACGCCGTTCTCGCCGAGGCGCGTGCGGCGCTCGTCCCCGGCGGCTGGCTCGTGATCGGCGAGGCCCTCCGGCCGCGCCGCGGCGAGCCGGTCGGCGCCGAGCTCCCCTTCCAGCTCCTGGCGACCTTCACGGACGTCATCCTCGACCCCGCGACGCGCGCGACGCCCGGGTTTCTCACCGCCGAGGAGTGGCTCGGCGCGCTCGCGCGCGCCGGCTTCGCGGCGCTCGAGGTCGTGCCCGACGCGGTCCGCCTGCGCGCCTACTACGCGGGGCTGTGGGCGGCGGCCGTGTGCGGCCGCCGCCCGGCGGAGCCCCGCGCGTGAATCATCCGCGTCCTCGCATCGAGACCGCCCGGGCAGGTGGGTGAGCGGCGCCCGTATGGGGGCCGGGCGGGGTCGTCAGAGCGCCGGGCGTGAGCCCCGGGGCGCGCATCATGAGGTAGAGGACTCCGGGCACGATCCACGCGACCTCACGGAGCCGCACCGCGAGGCCGACGGCCAGGCCCACCTCGGGCGGATGCCCGAGCATCCCGAAGAGCCAGAGCTCTGCACCCTCGAGCGCGCCCACGGCGGCCGGGACCGGCAGCGAGTGCGCGGCGCCGGTCGCGAACACGGCCGCCACCACCGCGAAGGGCCCGCTCGGAAGGCCGAAGGCTGCGAGCAGGAGCGCGTACTCGCCCAGCACGAGCAGGTTGGCGAGGAGCCCGAGCGCGAAGGCGCGGGCGACCCGCCGCGGCTGGGCGACGAGTCGCGCCGCCTCCTCCTCGGCCGCGCCGAGGACGTCCATCTGCTGGCGCACGAAGGCGAGGCGGGTGAGCCCGGAGCTGCGCGCTATGGCCGTCACCAGCCCGGCCCCGCGGCGGAGCCGGCGCACGGTGACCGTGACCCCGAGGGCGAGCGCCGCCGCGCCGAGCAGGACGGTGACGAGCGCCCCTTCGAGCGCCGGCACGCCGTGGCGGAGGAGCACGAGCGCGTACGCGCAGGCGAAGGCCGCCGCGCCACCCATCTCGAGTGTGCGGTCGACGGCGACGGAGGCGATCGCCTGCGCGCCCGTCGCGCCGCCGCGCGCGAGCAGCAGCGTGCGCAGCGGCTCGCCGCCCAGCTTGCCGCTCGGGATGAGCGACGAGAGGCTCTGGCCGGCGGCGCGGTAGCCGACCAGCGCGGCGAGACGAGGATGCGCGCCGAGGCCCGCGAGCAGGACCTTCCAGCGCCACGCGTAGGCCGTGAAGCTCGCCGCGACGGCGAGCGGGAAGAACGCCAGGAGCCCGAGCCGCGGGCCGCTCGCCAGGAGCGCCAGGGCCGGCGCCCCGTGACGGACGAGGACCCAGGCGAGCACGGCCGCGCCGACGAGGAGGTTCGTCCCCAGGACGACGGCCGTACGCACGGCCGCCTCAGGCCCCGCGGGCCGGCTCGTAGCAGTCGATGGTGGCCCCGGCGGCGAGGATCTCGCCGAGGATCGCCTCGATCGGCCGGTGGTCGAGCACCTCGAACTGGCTCGCCTCGAGCTCGAAGCGCGCCCCCGTCTCGGTGTAGGGCGCGACGCCGGGCGAGCCCGGCGTGAGGACGCCGATCACCGGCAGGAGCCGGCGCTGCATCGCGGGCGGTTCGCGCGTCGAGATGACGACCTTCGCCTCGGGGAGGCCCACCGCGAGCACGGCGACCAGACGGCAGAGGAGGTCGTCGCTCACGCCGGCGGCGTACGGCGTGCCCGACGCCTTGCGCAGCCGCGGCAGGCTCACGTACACCTCCATGCCGCGTCGGCGCAGATGGCGCACGTGCGCCGCCAGCGCGAGGAGCTCGTAGGCGACGTCGGGATTCAGGCCGAGCAGCACCCCCGGGTTCGCGACCCACATGCCGGCGGCGCGGGCGCGGTCGAAGTTCGTGAGCCGGCGCGCGAAGTCGCTGCGCGGGTTCTCGGGGTTCTCCCCCATGAAGCGTGCGTAGACCTCCCGGCTGTAGGTCTCCTGGAAGGTGCACATGGTGACGCGCGGCGCGACACGCCCGTCCGCCCGGCGCGGTACGCTGGCGAGCAGCGTCTCGTACTCGGGTGCGTCGAGCGCCCCGATGTTGACGAGGACGTGCGTGAAGCCGCGCGCGAGCGCGGCGCGCAGCGCCGCGGCGGTGCGGGCGATCATGGTGCGCCGGTAGGGGCCGTGATGGTACTCGCCGGTGAGCAGCGCCACCGCGCGGAGCCCGCGACGGTGGAGGATGTCGAGTTGCGCCTCGGCGGCGGCGGCGTCCGCCGTCTCGCGCACCAGGTCGTCGTTGGTGCGGCGCATGCCGCACATGAGACACTCCGCGTCGCACTCGTTCGTGAGATAGAGCGGCGAGAAGGTCTCGAGGCGGAGGCTGCCCGCCGGCCGCCGAGCCGCGGCGATGGCGAGGAGCGCCTCCGTGGAGACGTGGGGCGACAGCAGCAGCGCCCCCAGCTCCTCGTCAGCGAGCGCCTCGCCCGCGCTCGCGCGTGCGGCCAGCCCGGGGGCGCTCGCGGACGCGCCCAGGGCCGCGGCCCGCGCCCGCGCCGCCGCCACCGCCCCGGCCTCCACGCGGAACCGCTCCATCCGGGTCATATATCAGTGGCCCGCTCCCCGGGCCAGATCGCGGCCGAGCCGCCGCCGCCGCACCGCCGTGCGGAGCGTGCGGCGGAGCCAGCGCCGCCCCTCGGCCCACGTCGGCCGCGGCCACTCGATCATGCCCTCGCCGACGGTCAGGATGCGCCGCCCCGGCCGGCGCCAGTCGGAGAGCACGACCGGCTTGTAGACGTGCGGGCTGCGCGACAGCATCTCCACATCGAGTAGCATGCCGGGCTCGACCGGCTCGACCTCGACGGGCACCCCGGGCAGCCGGGCGCTGAGCGCGGCGGCGGGATCTCCGGGCCCGTCCGTGCGGGCCTCGACGCGGACCAGCACGCGATCGGGCAGGATGACGATGAAGAAGACGGAGCTGTCGAGCGCATCCGCCGCCGCGGCCCCTGCGTCGATCAGATCGTAGGGATAGAGCCGGCGCCCGGCGATCTCGACCGCGTCGGGCGCGCGTCCGAGGACGACGAGCCCCGGCCGCGGGTCGCCGCAGGCGCACGCGGTCGTGACGCGCACCACGTCGCCGGTGTCGAAGCGCACGAGCGGGCTCCCTTCCACGCCGACGGTCGTGACCACGAGCCGCCCCTCGTCCGCGCCGTCGAGCGGCAGCACCTCGCAGTGGGCGAGCGCGGTCTCGGGATGGAGCGTGCCCGCGGGGCACGACGTGCCGAGGAGCATGGTCTCGGTCGACCCGTAGAGCTCGATGACGCGCGCGTCCCACACGCGCCCCAGGCGGCGCTGGAGCGCGGGCGGCACGGGCGCGCCGCCCAGGAAGAGCGTGTCGAGCCCGACGCGGGCGGGGTCGATGCCCTGCGCCCGCGCGAGCTCGCCCAGTACGACCGGCTCGAGCGGCAGCGCGGCCAGCACGTGCGCCCCGGTCCGGCGCGCGAGCTCGAGCGCGCGCGGGAAGGGCACATCCCAGTTGATGTTCCCGGCCGGGATGGCGACCCCGCCGCCGCGCTCGGCGATCAGCTGGACCAGGTGCGCCGGCGCGGCCATGAACGGGAAGCGGTTCAGGATGATGCGGCCGGGCGCGAACACGTCGGGGTGCGCGGCGCGGATCGCGTCCGCGTCGCGCCGGAGGTCCTCGGCCGTGAGCCAGGTCGAATTGCTGGCGCCGCTCGTGCCCGACGACTCGCCGTAATGGCAGACCTCCGCGAGCGGGAGGGCGCGCGTGCCGTGTGCGCCCGCCGACTGGAGATCGGCGCGCGTCGTCAGCGGGAGCGCGCGCAGGTCGGCCAGGCTGCGGATGCGGACACCGGCCAGGCGCTCGCGGTAGAGGGCGCTCCCCCGCGCGCGGGCGACGGTGGCGTCGAGCGCCGCGACCAGGTCGTCGCTCGCCGCCGACTCGACCGAAGGCTGCGTCACGCGCGGCCCTGCTGTAGGTCGGAGAGCGCGCGCGAGTCAAGCGCGGCCGGGCCAGTGGGTGAGCCTTCCGTCAACTCGGCCCTTGAAGTTTCCACGCCCTAGGGCTGGAGAGCACGGGCGCGGGCAGGGTCGAGGACGCGGGCCGGCGCGACGCTAGACGATGCGCTCCAGCAGGAGCTGCGGCAGGACGAGCCCGAGGGCGATGCCGTAGAGGTAGTCGAACCAGAAGACCGAGAGGAAGTGCGCGACGTAGATCACGATGACGAGGGGGAAGCTCAGCAGCGCCAGGGGATTCGTCACGCGGGCGGCCTCCTTGGCGGCCGGCCAGAGGTTGTTGGCGTCGTGCGTCGAGGGAAACACTGACAGCACCTGGCGGGCGGCGGAAATTGACAGCGCGCCCGCCGCCGGCTAGAGCGCAGCCACCGTGCGG
Source organism: Deltaproteobacteria bacterium (assembly GCA_005879795.1). Classification (NCBI taxonomy): domain Bacteria; kingdom Pseudomonadati; phylum Myxococcota; class Myxococcia; species Deltaproteobacteria bacterium. The sequence goes on along the minus strand of VBKJ01000104.1, from coordinate 4,184 downwards.
CGGAGGCGGGGCGTGCTCGGGCTTTTCCTCGTGGCGCTCGCCGCCCGCGCCGCGGCGGCCGACTGGGAGACGACGCGCCGGACCGTCATCGACCCCCTCAACACCGAGCTGCACCGCCACCTGCCCTCCTTCCTGAAGAGCCGCGACCTCGACGCGGTCCTCGCGCTGTACGCGACTGCGACGGGCGGCGGCCTCATCTGGGACCGCGGCCACGCCGTCTACCCCGAGCGCGAGGAGGGGATGCGCCGCTGGGAAGGCAACCGCGGCCCGGAGCCGATCCGCACGCGCTACGAGCGGCTGCTGGCGCTCTTCGCCACGATCGAGAAGGCCGAGCTGCGCATCGACCGCGTGTCCTGGCGCGCGGCCGACGCCGACGGCTATCCCGCCCGCGTCCGCCTGCTCGTGCGCGGCACGCGCGCCGACGGCATCCGTGCGGCGCTCGAGCAGGCGGCGACCCTGCGCATCGCCCCGCGCGACGGCCGGTGGCGCATCACGCGGGAGGACGTCACGGCGCGCACGCTCGTCACCCGCCGCACGCCGCGCTTCGCGCGCGTGACCGACGCCGCCGGCATCGCGAGCGTGCACACCAGCGACGGCTCGCCCGCCTTCCGGCTCTTCGGCGGCGGGCCGGACAATCCCGTCGGCGCCAGCTCGGGCGTCGCCGTCGCCGACACCGACGGCGACGGCTGCGAGGACGTGTTCCTCGCCGGGAGCCCCGACGCCGTCCTCTACCGCAACCGCTGCGACGGCACCTTCAGCGACGTGACCGCCGCGTCCGGCCTCCCCCACCCCTACCCCGCCACGGCCACCGGCGCGGTCTTCTTCGACTACGACAACGACGGCTGGCCCGACCTCTTCGTCGCCGCGGCGCGGGGCGGCGACCGGCTCTTCCACAACACGGGCGGGGGCCACTTCGTCGACGTGAGCGCCGCGGCGGGCATCCTGCCGGGCCGCTGGGCGAGCATGGCGGCGGTCGCCGACTACGACCGCGACGGCTTCCTCGACCTCTACGTCGTGCGCATGGGCGACCAGGAGGGGACCACGCCGCGCCCCAACTACGCGGCGACCAACGGCGTACCGAGCACGCTCTACCGCAACAACGGCAACGGCACGTTCACCGATATCACGCGCCACGCCCGCGTCGGCAACACGGGCTGGGGCATGGCCGCCGCCTGGGCCGACTACGACGGCGACGGCTGGCCCGACCTCTACGTCGCCAACGAGTTCGGGAACAACGCCCTCTACCACAACGAGCACGACGGCACGTTCAGCGAGCGGGCGGCCGCGGCCGGCGTGGTCGACGGCGGCGCCGGCATGGGCGTCGCCTGGGGCGACGTCGACGGCGACGGGAACCTCGACCTCTTCGTGTCGAACATGCACGCCAACTCCGCCTGGGCGCTCTTCCATCCCGACTTCCCCGCGCCCATCCCGTGGCGCTACCGCCTGCTCGGCCTCTTCACCGACGAGGTCCGGCGCCGCTCGGACGACATCATCGACCGCCTCACGCGCGGCAGCACGCTCTACCGTAACAACGGCGATGGCACCTTCACCGACGTGAGCGACGCGGCCGGGGTGCGCGACGCGCAGTGGGGCTGGTCGGCCGAGTTCCTCGACTACGACAACGACGGCCGCCTCGACCTCTACGCCGTGAACGGCTTCATCTCGGGGCCGATCCAGGACGACGTCTGAATGGACATGTTCGAGGGCGTCGGTCGACGCCTGGACCAGCGCACGGGCTCGTTTCTCGACCTGGGGTCGCACAGCCTGAACGGCCGCGAGCGCAACTGCCTCTTCCGCAACGACGGCGACGGGACCTTCACCGAGATTGGCTGGGTGAACGACGCCGATCGGGTCGAGGACGGGCGCGGCCTCGCGATCTTCGACTACGACCGCGACGGGCGGCTCGACCTCGTGCTGCACAACTACCGCCAGCCGGCCGAGCTGCTGCGGAACCAGGGACCACCACGGCATTGGATCGAGGTGGAGCTGGTGGGCACGCGCTCGAACCGCGACGCGGTGGGCGCGCGGCTTCGCCTCCGCACCCCCGCGGGCTGGCAGACGCGCGAGGTGCACGCCGGCTCGGCGTACCTGTCCGGACAGAGCCTCGTGCAGCACTTCGGCCTGGGCGACGCGGCGCGCGTCGAGGCGCTCGAGATCGCCTGGCCGTCGGGGCAGCGGACGACGCTCGCGGGGCTGGATGCCGACCGGCGCTACGTGATCGTCGAGGGGCCGGAGGCGCGGGCCGTGATCCGCTGACGGTTACGGGAAGACGATCGCCTTCTTCGTGGTGCGCAGGTCCATCCTCTCCCGCGCGCACTGATTGCCCACGCGCACGGTGACCAGGACGTTGTCCCCGCCGGTGGCCCGCAGCACGACCTTCTTGCCGCGCGTGCGGAAGAGCACGCTGCCGTTGCGCTTCACCTTGAAGCGGCCCCTCTTGAGCCCGCCCGCGAAGAGGCCCTTCTTGTCCTTGAAGCGGTACAGGCGGCGGTGCGGATGCTTCCAGTGCGCCGCGGCGATCGTCTGGCAGAAGAGCTCCCCGTTCGCGTCGGAGATCTGGAGCGTCGTGTCCTGGGCCGTCGGGTCGAAGAGCGCGGACGCCGAAGCGGCGTAGCGGGCCTTCACCTTGAGGCGGTTGCCGTGCACGTGGAGGCCCATGGGCTTGAGGACCATGCGCTTCACGGCCAGCGGCAGGCTCTGGGCGCAGCAGTCCGGGTCCTCGTAGTCCACCAGGCCGTCGCCGTCGTCGTCGATGCAGTTGCCGCAGATCTCCTGCTTCGGCTGCTCCGGCCCGCAGCCGGGGACGGCGGTGTGGTCGCAGGCGCCGCCGGTGCAGCCGTCGGTGGTGCAGGCGTTGCCGTCGTCGCAGTCGGCCGCCGCGTCGCAGCGCTGGCAGTCGGGGATGACCGAGAGCTGGCAGCTGCCGTCGGGGCCGCAGGCGTCCGTGGTGCAGGGGTTCTGGTCGTCGCAGTCCGCGGCCGTGGTGCAGGGGATGCACCCCGCCTGGGGCTGGTGCTCGCAGAAGCCGGTCGCGCTGCACATCTCGGTGGTGCAGGCGTCGTGATCGTCGCAGTCGCCGGCCGTCGTGCACGGCACGCAGTCGGCGATGGTCGCGTACGCGCAGGCGTCCGCCTCGCAGGTGTCGGTGGTGCAACCGTTCCGGTCGTCGCAGTCGGCCGCAGTGGCGCAGGGGACACAGCCGGCGATGGTGGCGTGAGCGCAGGCCCCCGCGTCGCAGGTGTCATTGGTGCAGGCGTTGGCGTCGCCACAGTCGGCCGCCGTCGTGCACGGCACGCAGCCGGGGATGGTGGCGTGGACGCATCCGCCCGCATCGCAGGTGTCCGTGGTGCAGGCGTTGGCGTCGTTGCAGTCCGCGGCGCTCGCGCAGGGGACGCAGCCGGAGATAGTGGTGTGGGCGCAGGCACCGGCGTCGCAGCTGTCCGTGGTGCAGGCCTTGCCGTCGTTGCAGTCGGCCGCCGTCGAGCACGGCACGCAACCGGGCATGGCCGAGAGCTGGCAGCTGCCATCGGTCCCGCAGGTGTCCGTGGTGCAGGAGTTCTGGTCGTTGCAGTCCGCGGCCGTGGTGCAGGGGACGCAGCCCGCCTGGGGCTGGTGCTCGCAGACGCCGCTCGCAGCGCAGATGTCGGTGGTGCAGGCCGTGCCGTCGCTGCAGTCCGCCGCCGTCGTGCACGGCACGCAGCCGGGGATGGTGGAAAGCACGCACACGCCGGCGTCGCAGCTGTCCGTGGTGCAGCCGTTGCCGTCGTTGCAGTCGGCCGCCGTCGAGCACGGCACGCACCCGGGCATGGCCGAGAGCTGGCAGCTGCCATCGGTCCCGCAGGCGTCCGTGGTGCAGGGGTTCTGGTCGTTGCAGTCCGCGGCCGCGGTGCAGGGGGTGCAGCCCGCCTGGGGCGGGTGCTCGCAGACGCCGCTCGCAGCGCAGATGTCGGTGGTGCAGGCCGTGCCGTCGCTGCAGTCCGCGGCCGTCGTGCACGGCACGCAGCCGGGCATGGTGGCGTGCGCGCACACCCCGGCGTCGCAGCTGTCCGTGGTGCAGGCGTTGCCGTCGGTGCAGTCCGCGGCCGTCGTGCACGGCACGCAGCCGGGGATGGCCGAGAGCTGGCAGCTGCCATCGGTCCCGCAGGCGTCCGTAGTGCAGGGGTTCTGGTCGTTGCAGTCCGCGG
>VBKJ01000103.1 GCA_005879795.1 Deltaproteobacteria bacterium | reverse complement strand
AACTTGACCTCGCCCGTGCTGAAGGGCGGGAAGTTGTAGTGCAGCATGAACTTCTTGTACTGCTCGCCGATGAGCGCATCGATCTTCTGCTCGTCGGAGGAGGTGCCGAGCGTCGCCACCACGAGCGCCTGCGTCTCGCCGCGCGTGAAGAGGGCCGAACCGTGCGTGCGCGGCAGGACCTCGACCTCGCAGGTGATGGGGCGCACGTCGGCGAGCCCGCGGCCGTCGAGGCGGCGCTTCTGCTGCACGATCGCCTCGCGTACGACGTCCTTCTTCATGTGATCGAAGATGCCCGCCACCTGCTTGGCGCGCTCGGCTGTTCCTGCGCCGAGGCGCGCCACCACCTCGTCGCGCGCCTGATCGAGGGCGTCGTAGCGCTCCTGCTTGCCCGACCTGGCGAGCGCCGCGCGGAGGCTCGGCAGCGCCGCCTCGCGCACCTGCCGCTCGAGCTCGGGGTCGACGGCGGGCGGCGTCACGCTGCGCTTGGCCTTGCCGACCAGCCGTTGCAGGCCCTCCTGCAGCGCGATGAGCGGCTGGAGCGCCTCGTGAGCGGTGAAGAGCGCCTCGAGCAGCACCGCTTCGGGCACCATGTGGGCGCCGCCTTCGACCATGACGATGGCGTCGCGGCTGCCCGCGACGATGACGTTCATGTCGCTCGAAGCGAGCTGGCTGGTGGTGGGGTTGATGACGAACCGGCCGCCCACGCGCCCGATGCGCACGGCCGCGATGGGACCGTTCCACGGAATGTCGGAGAGGACGAGCGCGGTCGAGGCGCCCAGGAGCGCGAGGACGTCGGGGTCGTTCTCCCTGTCGTGCGAGAGCACGGTGGCGATGACCTGCGTCTCGCAGTTGAAGCCCTTCGGGAAGAGCGGGCGGAGGGGGCGGTCGATCAGGCGGGAGGTGAGGATCTCCTTCTCCGCCGGTCGCCCCTCGCGCTTGAAGAAGCCGCCCGGGATCTTCCCGGCGGCGAAGGTCTTCTCCTGGTAGTCGCAGGTGAGGGGGAAGAAGTCGATGCCCTCGCGCGCCGTGGCGAGCGCCGTCGCCGTGACCAGCACGACGGACTCGCTGAACTGCACGAGGGCGGCACCCCCGGCCTGCCTGGCCATGCGGCCGGTTTCGACCGTCAGCGGACGGCCGTGAAACTCGATCTGGACTCGCTGGTGTCCGGGCTGCGACATCAAAGATGACTCCTCCGCGGCCGACGGCCGCAGCATCTCGAGCACTCGCGAGGGAAGGAAGGAAGGACGGGGAGTTACTTGCGGATCCCGAGCTGCTCGATCACGCTCTTGTAGCGCTGGAAATCGCGCCGCTTGAGGTAGTCGAGCAGGCGGCGACGCTGTCCCACGAGCTTCAGCAGCCCACGACGGGAGTGGTGGTCCTTCTGGTGCACCTTGAAGTGCCCCGTCAGGTACCCGATGCGGTTGGTGAGGAGCGCGATTTGGATCTCGGGCGACCCCGTGTCGCTCGCGTGCCGGCGATACGCCTGCACGATCTCCTGCGTGCGCTCCTGCACGACTGCCATCCCGCCCTCTTCGTCTCGTTCGTATCTCGCTATTTGAGCCGGCTCTCCTAACATGGCGTTTGTGCCTTGTAAAGCTGGTGTCCTCCTCGGCGCTGGCTGATCAGGGCAGCATCTCCTCCTCACGACACCCCGAGCAGGCGGACGAGGCGCCAGGCCGCGCGCGCCCCCGCGGCCTCGATGACCGCCGCCACGTTGCCCGCGGGGTCGAGCAGGAGCGCCGTCTCGCCCGCGGCGCGCGGCGCGGGCAGACGCGCGAGCGGCTCCTGCTGGCCGCGGCGCAGGCGGCCGAGCGCATCGGAGGGAGCCGAGAAGGCCGCATAGCCGGCGAGCGCGTCGCGGACGGCCACGACCGGCAACGTGGCGCCGGGCGCGAGCCCGAGGAGGGCGTCGACCGCCGTCGCGTCCTCGACGCGAAAGGCGCCGACCCGCGTCCGCCGCAGGCGCTCGAGGTGGGCGACCGTCCCGAGCGCCCGCCCCACGTCGGCCGCCAGCACGCGCACGTACGTCCCCTTCGAGCAGGCGATGCGGAAGTCGATCCGGTCCGGTCCGCTGAGCGCCAGCTCGATGCGCTCGATCGTGATCTCGCGCGGCGCGCGCTCGACCTCGAGGCCGCGGCGGGCGAGCTCGTAGAGGGGCACGCCGTCGCGCTTGAGCGCCGAGTACATGGGCGGCACCTGCTGCTGGCGTCCGGTGAAGCGCGCGGCGACCGCGTCGAGCTCGGGCTGTGCGAGCGGCGGGACGGGTGCCGTGGCGATCGGAGAGCCGGTGCGGTCGAGTGTGTCGGTCGCGGTGCCGAGGCTGATCGTCCCCTCGTAGGCCTTCTCCTCGGCGAGGAGGTAGCGCGCCACCTTGGTCGCCTCGCCGAGGCAGAGCGGGAGGAGGCCGCTCGCGAACGGGTCGAGGGTGCCCAGGTGCCCGACCTTGGTCCGGCCGAGCCGCGGCTTGAGGGTGCGGATCACCCCGGCCGATGTCGTCCCCTCGGGCTTGTCGACCAGGAGGACGCCGGTCACTCCTCGTCCTCGTCCCGGGCTGCCGCGGCGCGCAGCAGGTCGTCCACCCGGCGGGCGATGTCGGGCTGCGTGTCGTACTCGAAGCGCAGCTCCGGCGTGACCCGCAGCCCGAGGGCCCGTCCCACCTGCCCGCGCAGGAACGTCGCCGCACGCGCGAGCGCGCGCAGCGCCGCCGCGCGCGCGTCCGCCGTGTCGCCGAGCGTGCGCACGTACACGCGCGCCACGCGCAGATCGGGCGACATGCGCACGGCGGTCACGGTCAGGTCGCGCAGCCGCGGGTCGTTCGCCCGGCGCAGGAAGAGCGCCGCCAGCTCGGCCTGGACGAGGTGGGCCACGCGCTCGGGGCGGCGCTCGGCCATCGCGCCCTCAGTAATGGAGGAACTCGAGGCGCTCCTCGCCCAGCTGGGCGAGCTCGAGCCCGTCGATGAAGCGCACGACTTCCCTGAGGCAGGCGTCCACGTGCCGCTCGTCCACCCCCACCTGGCTCACCCCCAGGGTCGTGCGCTGCCAGTGATCGTGGTCGGCGCACTCCGCGATCGAGACGTTGAACTTGCTCTGCACGCGTGCCTTGATGGTCCTGAGCACGCTGCGCTTGCCCTTGAGCGAGTGGTTCTCGGGCAGCAGCAGCTCGAGCCGGAGCACGCCGACCACCATCTGTATCCCTCGCTCGCGCTCGCGCAGTATCCCTCGCTCGCGCTCGCGCTGTAACCCTCGCTCGCGCTGGCGCTGTATCCCTCACGCTCGCGGCGCGGCGCCGCGCCCGTCAGGCCGTCCGCTCGGCCGCCTGCGCGCCCTTGGCTGCAGCGGGTGCGAGCCGGCGGGCCACCTGCTCCACCTCGTAGGCCTCGATCACGTCGCCCACCTTCATGTCCTGGTACCCGTCGAGCGACATGCCGCACTCGTAGCCGCCCGCGACCTCGCGCACGTCCTCCTTGAAGCGCTTGAGACTCGCGATCCGCCCGTCATGCACGACCACGTGGTCGCGCAGGAGGCGCGCCTTGGTGCCGCGCGGGATCTTACCCTCGGCAACGAAGCAGCCCGCCACCTGGCCGATGCCCGAGACAGTGAACGTCTGCCGCACCTCGGCCCGACCCAGCACCTTCTCCTGCAGCGTCGGCTCGAGGAGCCCTTCGAGCGCGTCGCGCACGTCGTTCAGGGCCTCGTAGATGATGGTGTAGAGGCGGATGTCCACCCCCTCGCGCTCGGCGAGCGCCGCGGCCTTCGGCTCCGGCCGCACGTTGAAGCCGATCACGACGGCGTTGGAGGCCGAGGCGAGGAGCACGTCCGACTCCGTGATGCCGCCCACCGAGCCGTGCAGCACGGTGAGGCGCACGTCGCCGCTCGAGAGCGCGCGCAGCGCCTCGCTCGTCGCCTCGACCGAGCCCTGCACGTCGGCCTTCAGGACGACCTTCAGCTCCTTCACCTGGCCGGTCTGGATCTGCTGGTAGAGCTCGTCGAGCGAGACCTTGGCGGTCTTCGCCATCTCGGCCTCGCGCTGCTTCGTACGGCGATGCTCGGCGACCTGCCGCGCCTTCTGGTCGTCCTGCACGCCGACGAAGGTGTCGCCCGCCTCGGGCACGCCGCCGAGGCCCAGGATCTCCACCGGGGTCGACGGACCGGCCGCCTCGATGCGCTGTCCCTTGTCGTTCATCATGGCGCGCACGCGGCCGTACTGCGTGCCGCACACGAAGGCGTCGCCGGGCCGCAGCGTCCCCTCCTGCACCAGCACGGTCGCCACCGGGCCGCGGCCACGGTCGAGACGGGCCTCGACGATCGTCCCCTTGGCGAGGCGGCCCGGGTTGGCCTCGAGCTCGAGGACGTCCGCCTGCAGCAGGATCATGTCGAGAAGCTGCGCGATACCCTCCCGGGTCTTCGCCGAGACCGGCACCATGATCGTGTCCCCGCCCCACTCCTCGGGCGCGAGGCCGTGGTTGCCGAGTTCCTGCTTCACGCGCTCGGGGTTCGCGTCCGACTTGTCGACCTTGTTGATCGCGACGATGATTGGCACTTCGGCCGCGCGCGCGTGGTTGATGGCCTCGACGGTCTGCGGCATGACCCCGTCGTCCGCCGCCACCACCAGCACCACGATGTCGGTCACCTTGGCGCCGCGCGCGCGCATGGCGGTGAAGGCCTCGTGGCCGGGCGTGTCGAGGAAGGTCACCTGGCGGCCGTTCACCTCGACCGTGTAGGCGCCGATGTGCTGCGTGATGCCGCCGGCCTCGCCCTCGGCCACGTTGGTCGAGCGAATCGCGTCGAGGAGCGAGGTCTTGCCGTGGTCGACGTGCCCCATCATGGTGACGACCGGCGCGCGCACGGCGCCCTTCTCCTCGCCTCCCTCGGCCTCGGCGGCCTCGAGCATCTGCTCCACGTCGAAGGCGACGTTCTCGACCTGATGCTCGAACTCGGCCGCGACCAGCGCCGCGGTGTCGTGATCGAGCGCCTGGTTGATGGTCGCCATCATCCCCATGTCGAGGAGCTTCTTGAGAACGTCGCCCGCCTTGACCCCCATGGCACGGGCCAGGTCGGCAACCGTGATGACCTCCGAGATGCGGACCACCCGCTTCGACGCGCGCGGGACCGTGATCTCGGTCTTCTTCTGCTCCTTGCCGGGGAGCGCGCGCCGCTTCTGCGGGCGCTTGCCCGGGCGCAGGAAGTCCCGCTCCATGGTGTCGAGCATGTCGGACTTCTTGATGACCTTGCGGCCCTTCTTCTTCTTGGGGGCGCCGTCACCGGCCGCCGGCTCGGCGCTCGGCGCCGGCTCGGCGGCACCGCGGACCGCGGGCGACGGGGCGGGCGCCGTGGGCCGGCGCAGGTCGATCTTGCCGAGGACTTTGACCCCGCGCATCTCCTCGAAACCGGGCGGAGGCGGCGCCGGCACGGGGCCCGGTGCCGGGCGGGCCACCGCCGGGCGCCCGGCCGGCACGGTGGCCGACGCACTCGGCGCGGCGGGCTCCGGCGCGCCGGCGGCAGGGGTCGGCGGCAGCGCGTGCTCCGCGGCCGGCGGCGCCGGGGCCGTCGCGGCCGGCGGCGGGGCGGCCTCCGCGGCGAGAGGCGGCGGCTCGACCGCGGCCTGTGGCACCTCGCTGAGCGGCGGCGGGACGCTCGCTTCCAGGTCGAGCGCGGGTGGCACCTCGCTCACGACACTGTCGGCCGGGCTCGGCGGCGGCAGGTCCTCGCGCTTGAGCACCTCGCGCGCCGTGCGCCGGCGGATCACGTTGGGGCGCAGCCGCGTCTCGGTCGTCTGCTCGCGCGCCGTGACCAGGTGGTCCCCGCCGGCATCGCGCTCGGTCACGACCCGCTCCGCGACCACCCGCTCGGTGCCGACGACCACCCTGGGGCGCGCCCCGAGCCCGAGCACGTCGTGCACGCGCTGCACCTCGTCGTCGGCGAGCGAACTCTGGGAACGCTTGCCCCGAATACCCACCTTCTCGAGCGTCGCCAAGAGGTCCTTGGGCTGCACCCCCCATTCCCTGGCCAGCTCGTGGATGCGCCTCGACATGGTGCTACCCTTCGCCCCGCTCCGCCTCCGCCGCCGCCAGCGCCGCGACGAGCGCCGCGCGCTCCGCCGGCGCTGGGCTCACGCGGAGCGAGCGCACCGGGCCGCGGCGGCGGGCGAAGGCGCGCCAACACTCCGGGCTCGCGTGCAGGTAGCCCCCGCGCCCGGGCGCACGCCGGCGCCCGTCGACGCGGAGGCCGGCGGGACCGGCGACGAAGCGCACGAGCGCCCGTTGCGGGGAACGCGCGCCACAGCCGACGCAAGTGCGGACCGGCTCGTGCACGCTCACCTCCGACCCTCCTCGCCGACCGGCTCCGCCGGCGAGGCCCCGCCCTCCTCGCCGCTCCCGGCGCTCGGCTCGGCCGCTGCGGCCTCGGCTGCGGCCTGGGCCTCCTCGGCCCGCAGGCGCTCGACGTGCTCGCGCGCAGCGGCCAGGATGCCCGCCGCCCGCTCGGAGCCGATGCCCTCGATCTCGCCCACCGTCTCCTCGTCCGAGGCGGCCAGCTCCTCGGCCGACTTGAAGCCGCCCTGGTAGAGGAGCTCGGCGGTCATGTCGCCGACGTTCGGGAGGGCGGTGAGCGAGGCCCGCGCCCGGCGCGCCTCGTCCTCGGCCTCGGCCTCGCTGCGCACGTCGAGCTTCCAGCCCGTGAGCCGCGAGGCGAGGCGCACGTTCTGCCCCTTCTTGCCGATGGCGAGCGAGAGCTGGTCGTCGGGGACGATCACCTCCATGGCGCGCTCGTCCTCGTCCATGATGATCTTCGACACCTTGGCCGGTGCGAGCGCGCGGCACACGTACTCCGCCGGGTCGCTCGTCCAGGGCACGATGTCGATCTTCTCGCCGCGCAGCTCCTGCACCACCGCCTGAACGCGCGTGCCGCGCATGCCGACGCAGGCGCCGACCGGGTCGACGTCGCGGTCGTTGGAGATGACCGCGAACTTCGCGCGCCCGCCCGGCTCGCGGGCCGCGCCCTTCACCTCGACGATGCCCTCGTAGATCTCGGGCACCTCCTGCTCGAAGAGCTTGATCAGCAGCCCGGGGTGCGTGCGCGAGAGGACGATCTGCGGCCCCTTGCCGGTCAGCTCGACGTCGAGGATGTAGGCGCGGATGCGGTCGCCCTGGCGGTAACGCTCGCGCGGAATCTGCTCCTTCTCGGGGAGGATGGCATCGGTGCGCCCGAGGTTCACGATGATGTTCTTCCTCTCGAAGCGCTGGACGATGCCGGAGAAGAGCTCGCCCTTCCGATCCTTGAACTCCTTGAAGATGATCTCGCGCTCAGCGTCACGCACCCGCTGGATGATGTTCTGCTTCGCCGCCTGCGCGGCGATCCGGCCGAACTTCTCGGCTGGAAGCCTGACCAGCTGCTCGTCCCCGACCTGCGCCTCGGGATCCACTCGGACCGCGGCCTCGAGCGACATCTGGTTCTCGGGATCGTCGACCGTCTCGACCACGGTCTTGACCTCGAAGAGTTCGATCTCGCCCAGCTCAGGGTTGAACTCCGCCTCGATTTTCTTGTCGTGCCCAAAGGTCTTCTTGGCCGCCGAGACCATCGCGTCCTTGAGCGCGTCGACGATGATCTTTCGGTCGATGCCCTTCTCCTTGCAAACCTGCTCGATGACGCGGTTGAGGTCGGGTAGCATGAGAGGCTCGTTCACGCGTGCGGCGGCCCTGCGGGCCGGCTGAAGTCGTGGTCGATGTGGGCCTTGTCGATCGCCCCGAGCGGGATGGCGATGCGTCCGGCATCGGGATCGTGGAGCGTGATCTCCTCCGCCGATGCGGCCTCGAGCGTGCCGCGGAAGTGCCGGCGCGCGCCGATCGGCGCGCGCGTCTGCACCCGCACGCGCTCGCCGAGCGCACGGTGGAAGTGCGCCTCGCGCAGGAGCGGCCGGTTGATGCCGGGCGAGGAGCACTCGAGGTGGTAGCGCCCGGGGACGGCGTCGTGCGCGTCGAGCAGGTCACCGAGCTCCCGCGACACGCGCCCCAGCTCGTCGAGCGTCACGCCGCCCTCGGGGCGGTCGAGCAGGAGCCGCAGCACGACGCGGCCGGCTTCGGGGCGATACTGCACGTCCACGAGTTCGAGGCCCCCCGCCAGCGCGAGGGGCTCCGCGACCTCCCAGACTCGCTGGGTCACCGCGGGCCGATCCATGAACCCTGCTCCTCCAAAATGAAAGAGTGGGCGGGGGCCCACTCGGTTTGGTCAGTGAAGGCCGGAGAGCCGGGATCTATAACACGGGGCTCGTAACCCCGCAACGGGCCGAACGAAGTCGCCGCCCGCTCAGCCCGCGTACATCTCCTCGATCTGCGCGCGATAGCGCTCCGCCATCACCTTGCGCCTCACCTTGAGGCTCGGGGTGAGCTCGCCCGTCTCGGTGGAGAGGTCCCGGGGCAGGATGCGGAAGTACTTGATCGATTCGTAGGAGGCGAGCTCCCGGTTCGCCGCCGCCACCTCGCCCTCGATCAGCTCGCGCACCCTGGGATGCGCCGCCATCTCCTCCGGAGACGCGAACCGCAGCCCCTGCACGCTCGCCCAGCGCGCGACCTCCTCCTGATCGAGCGTGACGAGCGCCGTGCAGTACTTGCGGTTGTCGCCGATCACCACCGCCTGGCTCACGTGCGGCTGGAGCTTGAGCAGGTTCTCGATCTTCTGCGGGGCAACGTACTTGCCGCCCGAGGTTTTGATCAGGTCCTTCTTCCGGTCGGTGATGCGCAGGAAGCCGTCCGCGTCGAACTCGCCGATGTCACCGGTGTGGAACCATCCCTCGCTGTCCCAGCTCTCGGCGGTGGCCTCGGGCCGGCGGTGGTAGCCGAGGGCGATGTTGGCGCCGCGCGCCAGGATCTCGCCGTCGGGCGCGAGCCGGAGCTCGCAGCAGTCGAGGGGCAGGCCAACGGTCCCGAGCTTGAAGCGGTCCGGCCGGTTCACCGTCAGGCTGGGGGTCGTCTCGGTGAGCCCGTAGCCCTCCAGGATCGGGATGCCGATGGCGTGGAAGAACTCGGCGATCTCGCGCGAGAGCGGCGCGCCGCCCGAGGTCATGTACCGGATGTTGCCGCCGAGGAGCTGATGGATGCGGGAGAAGACCAGGCGGTGGGCGACCGCGTGCTGCAACGCCATCAGCCGGGGGACCGGCCGGCCCTCCTGCTCGTGTCTGCTACGCGCCCGGCCGACACCCACCGCCCAGTCGAAGAGCGCCCGTCGCAGCGCCCCGCCGGCGTCACGCGCCCCCTGGATGCGCCCGTAGAGCTTCTCGTAGATGCGCGGCACGGCTGGCACGAGGTGCGGGCGAGAGGTCGCAAGGTCCTCTGCCAGCGTGTCGATGGAGCGCGCGAAGGCGGTGACCGTCCCGGCCGCGATCCCGTAGTACTCGATCAGGCGCGCGAAGGAGTGAGCGAGGGGCAGGAAGAAGAAGTCGACGTCGCCCTCGCGCGCGATGCCGACCTTCAGCAGCGACTCGATCGTGGCGAGGTGGTTGCCATGGGTCTGGAGCACGCCCTTGGGCGGCCCGGTCGTGCCCGAGGTGTAGACGATCGTGGCGAGCTGGTCGCGCCGCAAGGCGGCAACCCGCCCCTCGATCTCCGCAAGCGTGCGTCCGAAGGCGACGCGGCCCCGCTCCATGAGCGCTGCCAGCGACTGCCCGGCGCCCGGGTCGCCCTCGATCGTGACCACCGCCCGCACGCCGATCGTCTGGCGCACGCCGTCGAGCTCGAAGCCGCGCTGGGTCACCTCCTCGATCTTCGCGCGCTGCTTCGGATTCTCGACGAATACCACCGAGGACTCGGAGTTGGCGATGATGTAGCCGCACTCGGCGGGCAGGTTCGACTGGTAGATGGGGACGGTGAGGGCGCCGCAGGCGAGGATGGCGAAGTCGATCTCCATCCACTCGGGGCGCGTGTTGGAGAGGAGCGCCACGCGATCGCCGGGGGACACGCCCATGGCGATCAGGCCCGCCGCCATGGCGCGCACGCGCTCGGCCATCGCCCGCCACGTGACCTCGTGCCAGCCGTCCTCGGTACGGTAGCGGTAGCGCGGCCGGGTGGTCAGCTCGTCGGCCCGCTCGAAGAACATCTCTGCGAGGTTCGCGTACGACATGCGCGCCCTTCCCAGCTCGCGCCCGCCTGCGGGCGCGAGCGGCGCGTACCGTACAATACTGCCGTTTCACCCCTCAACCCCGCCGGTTCGGCGCCGGGGGCCGGCAGGGGCCCGGCCGCGCCGGACCGGGGGAAAGCGTCCCGCTACCGCTCGCCCTGCTGCAGGTGGTGCAGCGTCACGAGCTCGAGGATCTGATACGTCCGCTTGCCGCTCGGCGTCTGCACCTCGACCTCGTCGCCTACCGCCTTGTTGAGCAGCGCGCGTCCGAGCGGCGAGGAGAGGGATATCTGCCCCCTGCCCGCGTCCACCTCCTCGGGGAACACGATCTCGTAAGCCATCGACTCCCCGGCGTCGTCCTCCACCGTGACCCGACTGCCGTAGGCGACCACGTCGCGCGGGATCGAAGCGACGTTGTACATCGACAGCTCGCGCACCCGCCCCTCGAGCTGTCCGATGCGCGAGCGGACATAGTCCTGCCGCGCCTTCGCGGCCTCGTACTCGGCGTTCTCGGAGAGATCGCCGTGCGCGCGGGCCGCCTCGAGCTCCTTGGGCAGCTTGACGTTCAGCTCGTACCTGAGATCCGCCAGCTCCTTCTTGAGCCGGGCGATGACCGGCAGCTCCATGAGCTCCTCAGGCGCGGGCGGGCTCGGCCAGTACGCGGCGCGCGATCTCGCTTGCCTGCCGGCCGTCGAAGCGGCCGGCGAACCGCTCGCGCAGCGCGCCCATGATCGCGCCCAGAGTGCGCTCCGCCGGCCGCGCTGCGATGGCGCGGATGGCCTCTTCCAGCTCGGCGGGGGCTAGCGGCGCCGGCGCATACGCCTCGAGGAACACGCGCTCCGCGCGGTTCTGGTCGACGAGCTCGCTGCGGCCGGCCTTGACGGCGAACTCCTCGGCCTCCTCGCGCTTGCGGATCTCGCGGCGCACGAGCTGCACCAGGTCCGCCTCCGCGAGCGCGGCGCCCCGCCGCTCGACCTTCAGGTTCTTGGCCGCGGTGAGGAGACCGCGCAGCACGTAGACGCGCGACATCTCGCGCGCCTTCATGGCGCGCGTCAGGTCGTCGGCGAGCTGCTGCTCCGTGAGTGCGGGCATCGCGCGTTAGGGTAAGGAGAAGTCGCGAGGTTGTAAAGCGCGGCGGCGCGAAACCGGCACAGCGCCTCAGGGCTTCTCGTGGGTGAACGGGGGCGGCGCCGAGGCACGCGCCCACCACGACGCAGCGACCGCGCGCACGTGGTCCCCCTGGGTGCAGTACCAGTACGCCGCCGCCACCCCGAGCAAGACGCCGGCCCAGAAGTTCCTCACCGCTCACCTCCTCCGCCCCGGTTGCTTGAGCGCCGCACAGCCTCACAATGGTGTCGCGCCGCCCTCGGTTCGCCATGCGGCGCTGGCTCCCGATACTGCCCGACCTCCTCTTTCCCCCGCACTGCGAGGCGTGCGAGGCTCCGCTGCCGCTCGGCCACCGCTCGTGCCTGTGCGCGGGCTGCCGCGCCGCGATGGCGGCGCCGCCCGCGCCCCTCTGCCGCTCGTGCGGCGTCCCGCTCGGAGCGAGCTGCCCGAGCGATTCGTGTCCCGGCTGCGCCCACCATCCCCCCGCCTTCACCGCTGCGCGTGCAGCCGCATTGTATCTCCCCTCGGCCTCCGGTCTCAATCCGCTCGCGGCGGCGGTCCAGGGTCTCAAGTATCGCCGCCGGCGGCGGCTGGCCGGCGCGCTCGGCGCGCTGCTCGCGGAGCGCTATCCCTTCCGTCCCAACGCGCTCCTGGTTCCCGTTCCCCTCCACCCCGCGCGCCTGCGCGCGCGCGGCTTCAATCAGGCGCTCCTCCTCGCGCGCGCGCTCGGCCGGCGGCGCGGGCTGCCGCTCGCGCCGCGCCTCCTCGTGCGCACCCGCGCCACCGACGTGCAGGCGCGGCTGCCGGCCGCCGAGCGCCGGAGGAACCTGGACGGCGCGTTCGCCGTGCGGGCCCCGCGCCTGTGCCGCGCGCGCTCGATCGTGCTCGTGGACGACGTGCTCACGACCGGAGCGACGGCCGACGCGTGCGCCCGCGCGCTCCTCGCCGCCGGCGCCGCCCGCGTCGACGTCTACACGGTCGGCCGGGCCCCGTGACGCGCTGGAGATCAGCCGCGCACCGAGAGCGCGATCAGCGTCTGCGCGGCGTAGTAGGTCGTCATGACCGTGGCATCGGCCGCCCGCAGCCGGCGTGCGAAGCGGTCGGTCGCGAGCAGCCCGTCGGAGAGCATGAAGAGGAGCGCGCCGGCGAGCGCGAGCTCGCCGCTCGCGCTCGGCGCGGCCGTCGCGCGCACCGCCGCACGCCAGCCCATGACGGCGATGACGCTCACGTAGACGCCGACCGGGGCCCGGTCGCGCCCGAGATGCGGCCAGAGGTAGCGGAGCATCGCGAGGCTGCCGAGCGCGAAGGGTGCGAGCAGCGCCCATGCGGACGCGCTCCACGCCGCCTCGCGCGCGAAGGCTGCGATGTAGAGGAGGTGCGCCACCAGAAAGTGGAGCAGGCCCGCGACGAAGCCGCGCGGCAAGAGGAGGCAGACGTCCCCCCCGAGCGAGCAGAGGAGCCCGGCGAACACGAGCCAGCGGTACGCGTGGCCGACGGGGGCTGGCTCGGCCGCGACGAGCCCCGCCAGGAGCGCGATCGGCACCGCCTTCGACAGGTCGGCGGCGGCGCGCGCCCCGGCCACGCGCGCCATCACGTGCGCCGTGCCGAGCAGCAGCACGAGCCCGATGCCTCCGCGCCACATGGTCGCGGCGCACTGAACGCCGGCCGGCGCCGGGAAGTCAAACTCCCGGGACGGATCCGGCCGGCTCGGCGTCGGCGGTACTCAGGCCCGGCGGAAGCGGCGCGTGAGCCAGTCGATCATGATGCGGGAGAGCTCGCCGGGTCGCTCCTGCTGCGTCCAGTGGCCGCAGCCCGGGATCATGACCGTCTCGAGATCGGGCACGAGGTCGCGCATCGCCTCGGCCAGCTGGGGCCGCAGGACGGGGTCGTGCTCCGCGGTGATCATCAACGACGGGACGGCGATCGTCGCCCCGGCGAGCTCGGGCGTCGTCTCCCAGTTCCGGTCCATGTTACGGTACCAGTTGATCCCGCCCGTGAAGCCGGTGCGCTCGAAGGCGCGCACGTAGACCCCGAGCTCCTCCTCGGAGAGGAGCGGGCGGCCCGGCAGCTCGGCTCCCGTGACAGCCTCGACCAGGTTCCGGCGGTGCCACAGCTTGCGGGTCTCCTCGAGCGGCACGCCCGAGCGCATGAGCTGGGTGAACACGCGCCGGACGTCGCGCACCAGGGCCGTGTCCGCCTCGCCCGGCTTCTGGAAGTGGACGACGTAGTAGTTTTCCCCCCACATGGCGCGCATGAGCGTGAGGGGCGGCGCCGACGGACGCGGGAAGTACGGCGTGTTGACCCCGATCACGCCCGCGGTGCGCGCCGGGTGGAGGAGCGCCATGTGCCAGACCACGATGCCACCCCAGTCGTGGCCGGCGAAGACCGCGCGCTGGAGACCGAGCGCGTCGAGGAGCCCGACGAGATCGTCGGTCAGATGGCGAATGTCGTAGTCGGTGACGGCCGCCGGCCGCTCCGTCGCGCCGTAGCCGCGTTGATCGGGTGCGATGGCGTGGAAGCCGGCCGTGGCGAGCGCCGGAATCTGATGGCGCCACGAGTAAGCGATCTCGGGAAAGCCGTGGCAAAGCACCACCGGCGGGCCCTCGCCCTGCTCGCTGACCGCCATGCGAATGCCGTTGGTGTGGATCGCGCGCGTGATCGCGGCCGTCATCCCCCCGCGCTCATCGCACGCCGGGCGCGAAAGGAAAAGGGCCGCCGGAGTCACCTCCGACGACCCTCTTCGGATTTGGCTCCCCGGGCCGGACTCGAACCAGCGACCAATCGGTTACACCGGTCCCGCCGTTTCCGACGGGGGTGGACTATCTCATCGCCGTGGGCCGGACGGCCTGTAGGCGGCGGGCGCTCGTGGGGAGATTATCCTTCCGTCACTCCCTAGTCTCTGCACCTTCCCTCCGCCCTGCGTTCTCGGAGGGCTCGGCTCAGGGTTACCATATGCCCCGACCCTGCACTTAGGCTTCCCTGAATTCACCCGCTTTTCACTCACCGGTTTCCCGGTGAGGCTGCGTCATGGCCACAGCCGATCGCTCTACCTACTGAGCTACCGGGGAACGACGAGCTTATAGGCGAAAGCGCCGGGGGTGCGCAAACCGCCGTCGCCGTCAGGCTTGTTCGGGGGCCCGTCCGCTGCTCGCGGCTCCCGCGCGCTGCGCTGCTCCGATGCGGCCAAACCCCGTCGGCCTGCTCGGCGGCGGCCTCCCTACATCTCCCGGCGGCCCTCGAGGGCGCGGCCGACCGTGACCACGTCGGCGTACTCGAGGTCGCCCCCGACCGGAATGCCATGCGCGATGCGGGTCACGCGGATGCCGAGAGGCTTGATCAGCCGGGCAAGGTAGAGCGCCGTCGCCTCGCCCTCGGTCGTGGGGTTGGTGGCGACGATCACCTCGCGCACCGCGCCGGCGCGAAGGCGAGCCAGGAGCGGCTCGATCTTGAGCTCGTCGGGCCCCACGCCGTCGAGCGGCGCGAGCGTGCCGTGCAGCACGTGATAGCGGCCGCGAAACTCTCGCGCGCGCTCGACGGCGAGCAGGTCGGCCGGCTCCTCCACGACGCAGATCGCGTCGGGAAGGCGCGCCGGATCGGTACAGATCGGGCACGGATCCGCTTCGGTGAGTGCGAAGCAGACCGAGCAGAGGCGGGTCTCCTCCTTGACCGCCAGCACGGCCTCGGCGAGCGCCCGCGCGTACGGCCGGTCGGCGCGCAGGATGTGGAACGCGAGCCGGGCCGCCGTCTTCTCGCCGATCCCCGGCAGCCGCATGAGCTGCTCGATCAGGCGCGTCATGGAGGGCGGCTGGGCCACGGCTCAGCCCAGCCCCGGGAGCTTGATGCCGAGGCCGCCGGTCAGCTTCCCCATCTCCTCCGACAGCATGCGCTGCGCAGCCCGGAGGCCCGCGTTCACCGCCGCCACGACGAGGTCCCGGAGCATGTCCGCGTCGGGCTTCTCGAGGAGAGAGGGGTCGATGTGGAGCCCTACCACCTCGAGCTTCCCGCTCACCACGGCGGTCACCATGCCGCCGCCCGCGCTCGCCTCGACCGTGCGCTCGGCCAGTTCCTGCTGGATGCTCGCGATCTTCTCCTGCAGCTGCTGCGCCTGCCGGAAGAGCCCACCCAGGTCGAAGCCCTTACCCATCGCGCGCTACCGGCGCCGGTCCCGCACGCCGCGCACCTCGGCGCCAAAGATCTCGACCGCGGCTTGCACCATCGGATCGGCGAGCGTCTCCTCGGTGCGCCGCCGGGCCTGCGCGAGAGGCGCCTGGCCGGCGTGCTCGCTCGGCAGCGGACCCACCTCCACCCGGAGCTCGCGTCCGGCGACCTCGCTCGCGATGGCGCGCAGGCGCTGCAGGGTCTCCTTGCGCGACAGCTCCCGCCGCGCCGCCTCGTTCTCGATTCCGATGCGGAGCGCTTCGCCGTCGGCCCCGAGCAGCGTGCCGCTCACGAGCATCATGTAGGGCGCGACCAGCTTTGCCTCCTGTACGCGGGCCAGGAACCGCTCCCACAGGTCGCCACCGGGCGACGGCGGTGCGCTCTCGCGCAAGGCGCCGTCAGGTGCCGGGCCGGGAGCGGCGGGGTTTCCCCCGCCCAGGGCCTCCAGGCGGCGGAGGATGTCGTCCAGCGGCAGGAGCGACGGCAGCGTCGCGAGCCGCACCGCGCACATCTCGAGGACCAGCTTCGGGTCGACGCTGCGCGCGGGCGCCGCGAGCGCCTCGTCCGCCTCGAGGAGGAGACGGAAGAAACGCTGCAGGTCGTCGGCCGAGCGGCGCTCGGCCTGCGCGGCGAGTGCGTCCACGTCCGCCTCCGGCAGGTCGGCCACCAGCGCGCGCTCGCCGGTCGCGGCCAGCACGGCCAGGTGGCGGAAATGCTCGAGGAGATCACGGCAGAAGCGCTGCGCGTCGTAGCCGTGCGCATGGAGCTCGCCGAGGTGGCGGACGCAGGCGGCGGGGTCGCCGCCCAGGATGGCGTCGGCCACCGCCAGCACGAGCCGCCGGTCCGCCGCGCCGAGCACCTGTCGCACGGTGGCGGCGTCGGCCGCACCGCCCGCGGCCGTGAGCACCTGCTCGAGGAGGGACTGCGCGTCCCGCAGGCTCCCCTCCGCCTCCCGCGCCACGAGGGCCAGCGCCTCCTCCGAGAGCGCGAGCCCCTCGGCGTCGGCCGTGCGCCGGAGGTGCGCGCGCAGCTCGCCCAGGCCGATGCGCCGGAGGTCGTAGCGCTGGCAGCGCGAGATCACCGTCGCCAGCACCTTGTGCGGCTCGGTGGTGGCGAAGACGAACTTCACGTGCGCCGGCGGCTCCTCGAGCGTCTTCAAGAGCGCATTGAAGGAGTGCGACGAGAGCATGTGGACCTCGTCGATGATGAAGATCTTGAAGCGGCTCTTGAGCGGCAGGTGCGCGACCGTCTCCATCAGGTCGCGCATCTTGTCGACCTGGGTGTGCGAGGCGCCGTCGATCTCGAGGACGTCGAAGGCCGTGCCGTCGCCGATCTCCCTGCAGTTCGAGCAGGCGTTGCAGGGCTCCGGCGTCAGGCCCCGCTCGCAGTTGAGGGCCTTGGCGAGCAGCCGCGCCGTGGTGGTCTTGCCGACGCCGCGCGGGCCGCTGAAGAGGAAGGCGTGCGCCACGCGGCCCGCGGCGATGGCAGCCTGCAGGGTACGGGTCACGTGATCCTGCCCGACCACGTCTGCGAAGCGCTGCGGCCGAAGCCGCCGGGCGAGCACCTGGTATGTCATCTACTACTACGCGGCGAGGCCAGAGGCGTCCGGCGGTAACGGCTAGGGCGCCCTGCGGCACAGGAGGACATTCGGTACCGCTGCTTCCTTCCGGACCTGACGGGGTTCGCGACGCCTTCTTGCGCAGGACCTAGCCGCCACCGCCCGACGCCCGCGGGGCGAGCGTCACAGTACCCACGTTCGATGAAGGGCGCAAGGCAAGATGGAGGCCGAGCGCGAGAGCGCTCGAGCTGGCCGACGGGGTCTTGGGGGCAGCGGAGCGCGCGGCAGCGCGCGAGCAGCGGACGGGCCCCCAGGAATGTTGGTCGAGCGGAGAGGGAGGGATTCGAACCCTCGGTACCGGGTAGGTACACACGCTCTCCAGGCGTGCCCCTTCGGCCGCTCGGGCACCTCTCCGGCGCGCCAAGCGTCGCAAATGGCGACGAGAGGTGCAAGCGGGATGGGGCACGGCTGCGGGCCGTCGAGTGCGCGTGGGGCGCAGAATGTGGTAGCCCCTCGGGGCGGCATGGACGGCATACCACCCTCGCCACATCCGCCGGGCCGCCATCGGCGGTCGCCGCGGCGACGCGGAGGAGGCGACCATCCCTCCGCCTCGCGTGCGCCGGCCGCGGTCGTCCCCGAGGTGAGCCGCCTCGCCGCCACCACGAGCGGCAGCGATCGGCTGGAGGCGACCGAGGTGGCGGAGATGAGGGAGCATCTGTCCTTCCTGCGCCGCTACAAGGACCTCCTGCGCCTGAGGCTCAATGCCGCTGAGGACCTGCTCGTGAACGGCCAGCGCGAGCCGAGCGAGCGCGGGGTGTGCCATCATCTGCTCGCCAAGGTCGAGCGCGGCGTGATCGAGGCGGCCGTCCAGCGCGAGCCCCTGCGCTCGGACCCGGCAGCGCGTGCGCGCATGCTCGCGGGTGTCATCCGGCTCACCGCGGACGTCGGGGTTCTGCTCGCGTACCTGGAGACGCTGGCGCTGGTCCGGTCACGCGCCGAAGCGGCCGCGGCCTTCGGCGAGGTGGTCCGCCGCATCGACTTCGAGAGCCTGTCGCCCACGCGCCTCGCACGCCTTCTCCAGGTCCTGATCGCGACCTTCGTCGATCACGAGCGCATCCAGGTCCTGTTCAACCTGCTCGCCACCGCACCCTTCCGCCGCGCGTTCGACGCCGCAGCCGCGACCCTGCCGCCCGAGGTGACGGATGCCTTCGCCCCGCTGCGCGCGGTGCATCGCCGGCTCCTCGAAGACCCGGCCGCGCCCGAGGCCCCCACCCTGCTCGCGCGCGGGATGGAGCAGGTCCTGTCCGCGCCGGATCCCGTGCTGCGCGCCTACCCCGAGGGTCTGCGCGCCGGGCTGCTCGAGCTCGCGCTCCGTCCCGAGACGCCGCTTGCGCTCGCCGACCGTGCCGCCGCAGCGCTCCTCGCGACCCTGCCCCGCGCGGGCCGCACCTACCCGCGCCTCGCTCTCCGACGCGCCGCCCAGCTCCTCGAGCGCCATGCGGATGACCGGGCGCGGGTCGTGCTGGACGATCTCCACCGCACGCGGCAGGACGTGGGCGCCGCGGTGCGCTGGCGCGCCGCGCTCGACGCCCGCCGCCTGGGCCGCGTGGCGCTTGCCGGCGAGCTGCCGGCGCGCGGCCGCCTCGCCCCGGCGTTCTGGCTCGATGGGCAGCGCCCGGTCTGGCTCCGCACGGCGGCGACGCCCGAAGCCGAGCGTCTCGCCGCCGAGGCGCGCCAGCAGGCGGCCCTCGCGCTCCCCGCCGTCGCCCCGGTCGTCGAGCACGGAGTCGCGAGCGCCATCCCCTATGTCGCCGTGAGCGGCCCGGGCAGACCGCTCGTCCTCGACGGCGCAACCCCGTTCGAGGTCGCCCGCGGCCTTCTCCTCGCCGCCGCCGCGGCCCGTATCCTGCGCGCGCTGGCACTCGCGGGCGCCGCCCTCCCCGATGCCGCCCCGGAGCGGTTCCTCCACGCCCCTCCGTCGACGCTCGTGCTCGCCGATCTGGACGGGGTCGAGTGGCGCGAGCCGGCCGACGCTGCGGCGCTCCACGCCCCGCTCGCCGTCGTCCTGGCGCTGGCTCTCGTGCCTTCGGCTGGGGTCGGCGCCCTCGCGCCCGAGATCGCCGCGGCTCTCGCGCGCGCGCTCACCGAGCCGCGCGAGCTGGGCGACTTGATCAGCGCGCTCGACGGCGCCGCGCTGCGCGCCGCCCGTGCCTGAGGGCGCGCCGCTCAGCCGAGCGGAGAGTCGGGAATTCGAGCCCCTGTAAAGCCGGAGCGATCGGCGCAACGAAACGGCCGCAACTGCAGCAGTTTACGCAGCCCGCGGTCTCTCTTGCCCACGTCGATCCCTCAGCCTTGCGATCCGCTCCGTAACGGCCGCTTCAATCCGGCCGCGATAGGCTTCTGAGCTCTCCGTCGGCCGGGGCGGCGCGAGCGGGGTCCGGATCGCCTGCCGATGCGCCGAGAGGATCGCGTCGATCACGGTCCCCACCGACAGGCGATCCCCGTTCCGTTGCCGCAACCACGCCTCCGGGCCAAGCGGCAGAAAGGTGCGAATCCGTCGCTGCCGCTCACTGACGCACAGGAGAACCCAGCGCCTCAAATGGCGCACGAGGTAGGCGACGTCGCCCCGCGCTTGCCGGGCGACGACAAGCCCCTGCGCGGCGACGAGGCGGAGGAACATTCGCTCCCGCGCCACGGTCAGATCGATTCCATACCGCTGCGCAGCCTGTTCGACCCGGTGCGCCCGAGCATGGTCGAGGGAGCATCTCATCGCGGGTCTGCTAGCTAGACTCCTACCCAGCGGGCGGTGACGGAGCGAGTTACGTCCCGCGCCACGAACCGCACGCGACAGTCTCCTAACGCCGGAAGCCGAAGCGCGTCAAGGTGCGATCAGACGGACCGCTACTCAACGAACCTACTGCGCGCCATGTACGTGCACGCCAAGACCACCGACAATCGCCTGACCCTCGTGGCACATCCCGGCTTATCCACACCTGGGGATAACACACGGTTGTCGCGCGGAGGTCGAGCGTGCGCAGCGGCTCTTCCAGCTGCGCCAGGATTCTCGCTTCAAGACGATACGCTGGTCATGCCGGCGTTCAGGGTGTAGCGAAGGATCTGCAATCTCTAGCGGAGAGGGGGGGATTCGAACCCCCGGAGCCACGAGGGCTCACACGATTTCGAGTCGTGCCGTTTCAACCGGGCTCACGCACCTCTCCGGCGCGGCCCTGCCTAGGAGGCCGTGGGGGTTAACCATGGTGAGCGAGGTGAACGAGCCGCGGAGCGAGCACGCCGTTCGCAGCCCCAGGATCTCTCGCCGCAGCCGCCATGGTGTTCCCGACAGCCTCCTAGCACAGCCGCGGCGCGGGGGCCATGCGCGCGTCGCTACGTCGAGGGCACGCGACGCGTCCGGAAGAACTCCCGCAACAGGGCACGGCAGCCGTCCTCGGCCACGCCGGCCGTGACTGCGATGCGGTGGTTGAGGCGCTGGTCGCTCGCGAGGTCGAAGAGGGAGCCCGCGGCGCCACCCTTCGGGTCTGCGCAGCCATAGACCAGGCGCGCCACACGGGCGTGGAGCGCCGCGCCCATGCACATCACGCACGGCTCCAGGGTGACGTACAGGGTCGTCTCCAAGAGACGGTAGTTTCGGGCCGCGTGTGCGGCCGCGCGCAGCGCCCGCACCTCCGCGTGCGCCGTCGGATCGTGCACGGCCACGCTCGCGTTACCCGCGCGCGCGAGCAGCCGATCGCCCAGCACCACCACCGCCCCGATCGGGACCTCGCCGCGCGCGCCCGCCGCGGCGGCTTCGCGGATCGCCTCCTCCATCCAGCGGCGATCGGCGTCGAGGTGCGGATCCGTCGGGGGCTCGTGTACGAACGACGGGTGGCGATCGGGCCTCCGATCGCCACCCACGCGGATCGTCCTACTTGGGCTTGTCCTTGGTGGCCGCATCGCCCGCGGGCTTCGCCGCGTCCTTCGCGCCACCCGCTGCGCCCTCGCTCGCGGCCTGCTCCTGACACTTCTTCACGTCCGCCTCGTCGATCACCATCGTCTGAGCGACATCCGACACCGATCGTCCGGTCCCCAGGTATTTGTTCACCTGCTTGCAGTTCACCGTCCCGGCGAACCCGGGACCCGCCGTCCCCAGCAACAGCCCTACACCGATCACAAGCGTGCCGAGCTTCATGCGTGAGCCTCCTTGCGCTTGCGCGCAGCCATTGGATGCAGATCGTGCCGCCTGCGTAATACCGGGCGGTTGTATAGCAACGGCCCTCCGGCAAGGAAAGTTACGCGGGCCCGGTTCGTCTCGTCCTCACCCTCGCCCCGCGGGGGTGCTGTCCGAGGGAGAGCACCCCCGCTGCCGCCCCGCTGCCGCCCCGCTGCCGCCCCGCTGGACACCGGCTGCGCACCCGGCGTACATCTGAAAGGATGCGCCTGCGGGTGTTGGTGATGGTGATGCTGGCGGTGGCGGAGCCCACACTGGCCGCCACGCCCAGGCTAGAACGGATCGACGTGGTGGGGGACCGGGCCCCTGCTGTGCGGCTCCACCTGTCGGCGGCCGTGTCGGCCACGGCGCACCGCCTTCCCGCCCAAGGCGGCGCCCCCGCGCGCATCTACATCGACCTGAGGGGCGCAGCGCTTGACGGCGGGCTGCTCCACGTGACCCCGGGCGCCGGGCCCGTGCTGCGCGTCCGCGCCGCGCAGTTCGGCCCGACCACGGCACGCGTCGTCGTCGAGCTCGAGCGCGCCGTGCCCTTCTCGCTCCGCCAGGAGGGCGAGACGATCACGCTCGAGCCCCAAGCGCCCGCGCCGACGGTGGCGGCGACCGAGCCGCCTGCCCCGCCCGCGCCCCCGGCTCCGCCGCTGCCCGCCGAGGGACCCTCGGCACCCACGGCCCCCGAGGCGGCGAACCCTCCGGCGGACGCCGCCCCTTACCTCGACTCCACGCCCCGCTCCGTGTCCTTCTCGCTCCGCCAGGCGGACTCGACGATCATGCTCGAGCCCCAGGCGCCCGCGCCGACCGTGGCGGCGACCGAGCCGCCTGCCCCGTCCGCGCCCCCGGCTTCGCCGCTGCCCACCGAGGGACCCTCGGCACCGGAGACGACGAACCCGCCGGCGGACGCGCCTCACCTCGACGCCGCGCTCCCCTCCGTGCCCCTGGCGCTCCGTCAGGGGGACCCGACGATCATGCTCGAGCCCCAGGCGCCCGCGCCGACCGTGGCGGCGACCGAGGCGCCTGCCCCCTCCGCGCCCCCTCCCTCCGAGGCGCCCTCGGCGCCCCCGGCGACGAACCCGCCGGCGGACGCCGCGCCTCACCTCGAGGCCGCGTCCCCCTCCGCGCGCCTGGCGCTCCGTCAGGGGGACGCGACGATCATGCTCGAGCCCCAGGCGCCCGCGCCCAGGGTGGCGACGACGGAGGCACCCGCCCCGTCCGCGCCCCCGGCTCCGCCGCTGCCCTCCGAGGGACCCTCGGCGCCCGAGGCGCCGCCGCTGCCCTCCGACGCACCCTCGGCACTCGCGACCCCCGAAGCGACGAACCCGCCGGCAGACGGCACATCCCAGCCGCCGACGTCGCCACGGCGCCCCCAGTCACCGGGCTCGCAGGTCAAGCCGCGGAAGGCCACCCGTCCTCTGGTGGTGCATCCGCCCCTCATCGTCCTCGACGCCGGGCACGGCGGGCGCGACCCGGGCGCCGCAGGCATCGGCGGCGTGCTCGAGAAGGACATCGTGCTCGAGGTGACGCAGATGGTCGCGAGCCGGCTAGCAACGCGCCTTCCCGTCGACGTGCTGCTGACACGCACCGGCGACTCCTTCGTCCCGATCGAGCGGCGCATTGCAATGCCGGGCGACGGGGCCACGCTCTTCATCTCGCTGCACGCGAACGCGTGCAGCGACCCGAGCGCACAGGGGCTCGAGGTGTTCTACGGCGGCGGCGGGGTGCGGACCGCCAGCACCCCCGGTGGCAGCTGGCGTGCCGCCCTGCTCGGCCGCTGCCTCGACCACGCCCTGCAGAGCCGGGTCGGCGGCGTGCGCGGCGAAGCGCGGCCCGGGTCCTTCGGGATCCTCGTGCGCAACCCAGCCCCCAGCGCGCTCATCGAAATCGGTTACCTGACGCACCCGGGCGAGGCCGCCCGTACCCAGGACCGGCGCTACCACGAGCTGCTGGCCGACGCGGTGGTGGAGGGTGTGGCGGCCTTCCTGCACGCCTCCGCCCCACCACTCTGATCCGTCATTGACACTGGCTCGGCTGGCGAGCAACCTAAACCGAGATGAGACTCGTTGCTCAGCACGACGAGGAGCTGGTGCAGCTCGCGACGCGCATTCCGCGCCGCATCGCCCGCCGGCTCAAAGAGTTCTGCGTGCGGAACGACGTCCGCATGCAGAGCTTCGTGCGCAGGGCTCTCGCCGAGAAGCTCGCCCGAGCGCGCAGCAGCAAGCGCGGCGTCCAGCGCTCGCGAGCCTGAGCCGGAACCCGGGCGGGCGCACTCACCCCGTCTACCAGCGCGTACCCACGTACGTACGCAGGGCTCCGTCTCTCCCAATGCGCCGCCTCCCGGCTGGAGGTGAGCACGCCGCGCTCCTGACGCAGCGTGCCAACCACGCCCGCATTGGCGAGGGACCGAGACATGCAGCAATTCCTGGCATCTGCACACTTGCATAGCGTTCTCTGGAAGGATAGCTATGCACGTACCGAGTCCGTCGCGACCGGTGAAGGCGAGGAAAGATGGCGAGCGAAGGCGAGGTCTGGGTTCAGCTGGCGACGCGTATACCGAAGCAGCTACATCGGGAGCTCAAACTCTACTGCGTCAAGTCCGACGTTTCGGTGATGGACTTCGTGGTGAGCGCGCTGCAGGACAAGCTGGCGCGCGACGCTCGCGGCAGCCGTGAGCGCCGGCGCGCTCGCGCCTCCTGAGCCCTCTCCCGCGGCCACGCCGAGGGGCCACGCCACCGGATTGACCCCCGGCGCGGGTCCCACTAAGTAGGGCGCTCGGAAGGAGGCCTGGCGATGGCAGGCACCGCTCAGCCCCTCGGCGCCGAGAACGGCGCGCGCCGGTATCAGCTGTTCATCAACGGCAAGTTCGTCGACAGCCGGTCCGGCAAACGTTTCGAGAGCATCAGCCCGCACGACCGCTCCGTGGTCGCGGTCGTCGCCGAGGGTGACAAGGCGGACATCGACGCCGCCGTCGCTGCCGCGCGCGCCGCCTACGAGGGCACGTGGTCCGGCACGCCCGCCGGTGAGCGTGCCCGCCTCCTCAACAAGATCGCCGATCTGCTCGAGGCGAGCGCTCCCGAGCTCGGTCGTCTCGAGACGCTCGACATGGGCATGCCGATCCTCATGACCGGCGGCATGGGCGCGCTCGCCGCGGAGGTCTTCCGCTACTGGGCCGGCATGGCGACCAAGCTGCACGGGCTCACCAGCCCGGCGCTCCGTCCCGGCGACTTCCTCGGCTACACGCTGCGCGAGCCGCTCGGCGTGGTGGGCGGCATCACGCCCTGGAACGCGCCCCTCCTCATGGCGACCTGGAAGACGGCGCCCGCGCTTGCCTGCGGCAACACGGTGGTCCTGAAGCCCGCCGAGCACACGCCGATGACCAGCCTCGAGCTGGCCCGCCTGGCCGCCGAGGCCGGGCTGCCCGAGGGCGTACTCAACGTGGTGCCCGGGTTCGGGCCGACGGCGGGCGCCGCCCTCGCCTCGCACCCCGCGGTCGACAAGATCGCCTTCACTGGCGAGTACGTGACCGGCCGACTGATCGTGCAGATGTCGGCCAGCAACTTGAAAACCGTCACGCTCGAGCTGGGCGGGAAATCGCCCCACATCATCTTCGACGACGTGGACTTGGAGACGGCGG
Source organism: Deltaproteobacteria bacterium (assembly GCA_005879795.1). Classification (NCBI taxonomy): domain Bacteria; kingdom Pseudomonadati; phylum Myxococcota; class Myxococcia; species Deltaproteobacteria bacterium. The sequence goes on along the minus strand of VBKJ01000103.1, from coordinate 17,279 downwards.
TCACCAACGCCCTCTTCGGAATCTACCTGAACACGGGCCAGATCTGCTCGGCCGGGACCCGCATCCTGGTCCAGGACACCATGTACGAGCGCTTCGTCGAGCGCTTCGTCGAGCGCTCGCAGCAGATCAAGGTCGGTGACCCGCTCGACTTCGCGACCCGCATGGGACCGCTCGTCTCCGAGGAGCAGCAGCGCAAGGTCCAGCGCTACGTCGAGATCGGCAAGAAGGAGGGCGCGCACCTCCGCTGCGGCGGCGGGCCGCCCACGGATCCCGCCCTCGCCAAGGGCTTCTACTTCGAGCCCACGGTCTTCACCGAGGTCGACAACAAGATGCAGATCGCCCAGGAGGAGATCTTCGGGCCGGTGGCGAGCATCCTCAAGTTCCACGACGAGGACGACGCGGTCCGCATCGGCAACGACGTCATCTACGGGCTCGCCGCGGGCGTGCAGACGAAGGACCTGAAGCGCGCGCACCGCCTCGCCAAGCGCCTGCAGGCCGGCACCGTGTGGATCAACACCTGGCACATGATCGAGGCCAACTCGCCCTTCGGCGGCTACAAGCTCTCGGGCTACGGGCGCGAGAACGGGAACGCCATGGTGGAGCACCTCACCCGGCTGAAGCAGGTGTGGGTCGACCTGAACGACTTCACCATGGACTTCTTCGGCATGTGAGCCGCATGCCCGCCTGCGCCGGCTTGACCCCGCGGGCGCATCGTCTCCTCGAGCGGGTGCGCGGCGCCGCCGACTCCGCCGAGGATCCGCTCGCGTTCATGATCAGCGGGGGCTGCTGCGGGGGCACCAACCCCGTGCTCTGCCGCCGCTCGAACGTCATCGAGGGCTTCGACGTGCCACTGGGCGAGGCCGGCGGCATCGCGGTCTATGCCCATCCCGACCACGCGCGCTACCTGGCCTCGGACCACTTCGTCATCGACGCCATCGACAACGCGCGCGGCGACACGTTCTCGCTCGAGATCCCGTACGGCGGCCGCTTCGTGCTGCGCGAGATCGGCACCGCCTGAGCCGCGGGCGTTCGTCTCGCTAGCGCGTGCGGGCGACGCGTGAGCCCGGCGCCTGGCGGACCACCGCCTCGCGCACCGCCTGTGGGCGCGCGACGCGCGCGAACGCCTCGTCGGCCCCCTCCGTGCCCACGATCCGGAGCGTGCCGTAGCCGAGCAGGCGGCCCCCGATCGTCGGCTCCACCTCGATCCGCGCCTGGGCAAGGGGCAGCTCCAGCGTGTGCACCGAGAGCAGACCCATCTTGACGAGCACGCGCCGGTCGGTGACCGCGAACTCGGAGGTCTGCCAGCGCACGTAGGGCGGCAGCAGGGAGCCGAGCGCGACCAGCACGCCCGCGAGCCAGAGCAGCGCCACGGTCCGGGCGGCGAGCTCGTTGCGGCTCACGATGAGCGCGACCACCCCCAGCACGAAAGCCGCGAACGCCACCGTGCCCGCGAAGATCACCGGATGGAGACGCGTGCGGAGGACGACACGCTCGCCCGGAGCGAGGTGCTTGTCGATGTGGCCCATGTCGATTCAGTCCCAGCGGAAGAGCGCGAGCGCGTTCTCGCGCAGGTACCTGGCGAGCACGCCCTCACGCAGGGGCAGCGCGACCGCCTCGGTGAGGCAGCGCTCGAAGGAGAGGAACGGATGGTCGGAGGCGAAAAGGACCTTGTGCGCGCCGCGCGTGTTCATGAAGTGGATCAGCTCCTGAGGCAGGTACTTCGGCGCGTAGGCCGAGGTCATCATGTAGAGGTTCGGGTACTTGAGCAGGAGGCGGATCGCCTCACCCCACCACGGGTCGGCGCCGTGCGCCATGATGAGCTTGAGCTCCGGGTAGAAGAGGCACACTTCGTCCAGGTGGAGCGGCCGTTGCGGCTCCGCGGGCATCGGCGGGCCCGGGATACCGGTGTTGACCGAGATCGGCAGGTCGAGCTCGATGCACTTCGCGTAGAGCGGATAGTAGACCTTGTCGTTCGGCGGTCGATTCACGAGGAACGGCACCACGCGCGCGAGCCGGAGGCCGTGTCTGGCGACCAGTCGCTCGAGCAGGCGGAGCGCTTCCATGCCGGCCATCGGGTCGATCGTCGTCGAGCAGATGAACCGCCCCGGGAAGGCCCGCGCGAGCTCGGCGATCGGCGCGGGATCGTGGGGGTTCATGGTGATGATCGCGCGCTCGACGCCGGCGGCGTCCATCTGGCGCAGGAGCTCTTCGATCGGCGTCGGGGTGAAGGCCTCCTTCTCGCGGTGGAAGTAGTCGCGGGCGACGCGGACCAGGAACTCGGGGGGCTGCTCGGCGAGCCCGGTGGTCGGATTGAGCCAGCAGTCGATCGCCTTCGGCCGCTCGGGAGCGTCCGACATTCGCGGACCGTAGCACAGCGGGCACGGCGGCCCCAGCCCGAGCCCCCCGAACCGGGTACCCGCGCACAGGGTGCCCGCGCCCTCGACAGGGGTCCCCGCGCCCGTGTCCCCGCGCCCGTTGACCGCGAGCGGACGGCAGTGTTAGGCGGGGGCCGACGACCACCCATTTCTCCGCAAGGAGGACGCGATCATGCGGATCACGCGCTGCACCCTCCTCGCCTTTTCGCTGCTCCTCGTGACCTGCAGCGAGGGCGGCGTCGACTGGAACGCGCCGGAGAACCTGGTCTTGCGCGAGAAGAGCGCCAAGGTGAACGAGGGCGTCCAGCTCGAGTACTGGTCGCTGGTGGACGCGGGCTGCCAGGCCGTCTACGACGCCCTCGTCGACATCGAGCACTACCCCGACTTCATTCCCGGTGTGGACCGGGCGAATCTCCTCAACGTGACCCCGACCTCAAAGACCGCCCAGATCGCGCAGCGGGTCATCGGCCGGCAGTCCAACGCCAAGGTCGAGTGGACCTTCCACCCCGAGAAGCACGAGATCGACTTCAAGACGCTCAACAGCGATCTCAACTACAACGACGGCCACTACGAGCTGGAGCCGTCGCCCGACGGCAAACGCTGCCTTGTGCGCAGCAAGTTCCTGGTGAAGGAGGGCCAGGGGATGGCGCAGTCGGTGCCGATCGGCGTCCTGGCCGCGGGCACCAAGGAGGCCTTTCTGGCCGCCGCCCAGGGCGTGAAGAAGCGCGCCGCCGGCGGCACGTCGGGCTGAGCGCGGCTACGGCGCGGCCTGGCTGCCGATGGTGGCCAGCCGTCTCCCGTCGGGGTCGAGGACGGTGACCACGCCGCCCTCGACCACGGTGCCGCGGGGCACGTCGGGCGTCTCGTAGACGACCATCGCCTTCCCCCGCTCCACCATGAAGGGCATGCGGACGTCGGGGAGCGCGCCCGGCGGGAACGTGCCGATGCCCGGCACGGTGACCTGTCCGGTGGCGAGCACGACCGTGAACTGGACCCCGCTCGCCAGGTTGCCGGCCGCGTCGCGCACGCCCTTCAGCTCGAGGATGAACGCGGTCTTCCGGCTCCGCAGGAAGCGGGAGACCGGCGTCTTCAGCACCGCGCTCCCGAACGTGAAGCTCGAGTCGTGCCGCGGCGGGAAGCAGGTCTGCGGCCCCGTGCAGCTCTGGAACGAGGGCACGAGGAAATTCCGGTTGAACCCGGCGGCGGCGGGGGCCGCGAGCAGAGCGACCAGCAGGGCGGCGGCGAGCCAGGAGGTCCGCATCACGAGTACGGGTCGCAGGCCTGCTCGGGTGGCACACCCGGCAGCGGGTCGAAGAGGGCGCCGGGCAGGATGCACATGTCGTCGTCGGAGAGCGGTCCGAAGACGAGGTTCGCCTCGACGCAGCGACCGGTCCCGTAGCCGACGCAGTTGACGCCGTCGAGGCCGCAGGGCCGGGCATGGGTCTCGAGCGGGGAGAGGCCAAGCGCCTCGCCCGCCACCCACGATATCCCGGGCACCACAGCCGCCTGCGCCTCGCATCCCATCTTCACCGGCTCGTAGGCCGAGCCGTTAGCATGCGTGCACGAGTAGCGGAAGCGTGGATGGCCGTTCGCCGCGGTGTAGGCACGCAGGAGGAAGCCGCGACCGTAGTAGACGACGCCGGGGTGCACGTAGTCGGTCGCGCGCAGCAGCGGGTGCGGGTCCTTCCCGTCCTCCTCGTAGTCGAGGGCGAAGAGCGTGCCGCGCTTGTGCATGTGGCCGGTGAGGTAGAGGACGCACACGTCCCCGGCAGGGTTGAAGCCGCCTTCGGTGACCTCGTCGGGCGCCCCATCCGCCTGCCAGGTCGCGCTCACGGTGCGGGTGTCGCCGGGGGGCACCATGATGTAGCGGCTCGCATCGGCCGCGGTCAGCATGCGGAGAGCGCGCTTGCTCGGGTCCGCGGGCGCGAGTCGGAGGGTGAGCTTCACGAGGCCTCGCGCCGCCTTGCGGCTGTTGTTGAAGTAGTGCGAGTTGAGCACGATGACGGCCTCGTCCGGGGCGTCGGCGGAGTTCGGCAGCGGCTGCACCAGCGCCGGCGGCACGCCGCCGCTCGTGATCGCCCAGCGGCCGTGCACGTATTCGCCGCCCGACCCGGCCAGGAAGACGCGGCTCTTGAAGAAGTCGGCGGGCCCGAATCCGTTGCAGCCCGGATCGTCCACCAGCTTGCTCGGGAACGCGGCGCTGTCCCTGCCCTGGTAGGCGTAGGCGACGAAGTGGTGCGTCCCCACGTCACGAGCGGTGCGCGAGCGCGTCTCGTAGGCGACCACGTCGAGGCCGCGGGCGTGGGGAATGCGCACCGCCTGGCACACCTCGCGGTCGCGGCGCGCCTCGATGCGGAACGGCCCGACCTTGAGATGCACGACCCGCTCCCTGGCGCCCGCCGGAACGGCCGCCGCCGTGAGCGTGAGCGCGAGGACGAGGATGGTCCACGCTCGCTCCATACCCGGCACGTCTCCCCGCCGCGACCATGCCCGACCAACCCCCGCGACGTCAAGCCGTTCTCGCCACTTTGTCGATGTGGCAGACTCGGTCCCATGCGCGTCGACGTGAGCTGCAGGAAGTGCGGGCAGCGCCGCCGCCTCGAGCTGGGCGACCCCGGCGACACGCCGGTCGACGAGTTCATCCATCGCGTGAAGGAGCGGCTCGCACATCAGCCGAGCTTCGAATGCTTCGGCGGGCACCTGGAGCTGGCCGCGCCCGTGCCGCGCTTCTGGGAGATCGACTGGACGAGCTGCGGACCCTGACCGGAGGGCTTTTAGGTGCTGCGTGGTCGGATCGTGCTGCAGCAATAGCGCCGCTCAGCGCAGCGCGGCCGCGGCGTCGGCGAGGGACTCCTCCGTCGTCGGCCAGTCGATGCACGCGTCGGTGATCGACACCCCGTAGCGGAGCCCGGCGCGCCCGCCGGCGAGCTTCTGGTTCCCGGCTTCGAGATTGCTCTCCAGCATGAAGCCCAGGATGGAGCGGTTGCCGGCGCGGATCTGCGCCATCAGGTCGGCCAGGACGCGCGGCTGGCGCGTGAAGTCCTTGGCCGTCTGCGCGTGGCTGCAGTCGACCAGGATGCGCGCGGGCAGACCGGCCGCAGCGAGCAGCGCCTCGCAGCGTCGGATGCTCTCGGCGTCGTAGTTGGGCGTGCGCCCGCCGCGCAGCACGATGTGCCCGTCGGGGTTCCCCTCGGTGTGGATGACGGAGGCCACGCCGTCCTGGTCGATGCCGAGAAAGGTGTGGGGATGACGGGCCGACTCGAGCGCGTTGATGGCAGCCTGCGGGTTGCCGTCGGTCGTGTTCTTGAAGCCGACCGGCATCGAGAGACCGCTCGCCATCTCGCGATGCGTCTGGCTCTCGGTGGTGCGCGCGCCGATCGCCGTCCACGAGATCAGGTCGGCCAGGTACTGCGGCGTGATCGGGTCGAGCAGCTCGGTGCCGGCGGGGACGCCGAGCCGCGCCAGGTCGAGGAGCAGCTTGCGCGCCAGGCGCAGCCCGGTCTGCATGTCGTGCGTGCCGTTCAGGTGCGGGTCGTTGACGAGCCCCTTCCAGCCGATGGTCGTGCGCGGTTTCTCGAAGTAGACGCGCATGACGACGAAGAGCTTGTCCGCCAGCCGCGCGGCGAGCGCGCCGAGGCGCCGGGCGTAGTCGAGCGCCGCCGCCGGATCGTGGATCGAGCACGGGCCGACGACGGCGAGCAGACGATCGTCCCTGCCGGCGATGATGTCGCGAATCGTCGCCCGAGCGCCCACCACCACCTCGTAGAGCGCATCCGAGCCCGGGAACTCGCGCTTGATCGCGCGCGGGGCGACCAGGGGCTCGGTCTTGACGACGTGGAGGTTCTGGGTGCGGAGCATCGCGTCCGAGTCTCCGGGCGCCCGAGCCCGGGGTCAAGCGCCGCGCCGCCGGCGGGTTGCGCGACGTCCCCGGCCTCCTAAGATGCCGCCGTGGACGGGACCCCGCCGATCGTCGACGCGCGCGGGCTGTGCAAGGACTATGGCGCCCGCCGGGTCGTGAGCGACGTCTCCTTGGCGCTCGCGCGAGGCGAGTGCCTGGGCCTCCTCGGCCCGAACGGGGCCGGCAAGACGACCACGATCCGGATGGTCACCTGCTTCACCGCGCCGAGCGCCGGCGCCCTGGCCGTCCTCGGGCTGCCCGCCTCGCCGGCCAACCACGCGGCCATCAAGGCAGGGCTCGGCATCGTACAGCAGGACGATTGTCTCGATCCCGACCTGAGTGTCGAGCAGAACCTGATCGTCTATGCGAGCTACTTCGGCATCGCGCGGCGCGCGGCCGCCACGCGCGCCACCGCGCTCATGCGCTTCGCCGAGCTGGCCGAGCACCGTGGCGCGCGCATCCGCACGCTCTCGGGGGGCATGAAGCGCCGCCTCATGCTGGCGCGGGCGCTGCTCAACGACCCGCGCCTCCTCGTCCTCGACGAGCCGACCACCGGCCTCGATCCGCAGGCGCGACGGATGGTCTGGGAGCGCATCCGCACGCTCAAGCGCCAGGGCACGACCATCCTCCTCACCACGCACTACATGGAGGAGGCGGCACAGCTCTGCGACCGGCTCATCATCATGGACCACGGCCGCATCGTCGCCGAGGGCACGCCGGCGGAGCTGGTCGCGGCGCAGGTGGGCTCCGATGTCGTCGAGGTCTACCTCTCGGGCGTCGAGGCCGAGGACGCGCGCACCGTGGCGCGCCTCGGCGCGGGCCCGTGGCGCAGGGAGCGCGTCGGCCAGGTGTTCTACCTCTATCTCCGCGACGGCGAGGCCGGGCCACACCTCTTCGGCGCGCTCGACGGCCTCGACTTCGCGCGCCGGCGCGCCACCCTCGAGGATGTGTTCCTGACCCTGACGGGGCACGCGCTCCGGGACTGAGGCGAGAGCATGCCCACGCTGCGCGCCCTCCGCGTCTGGCGGCGGAACCTCGAATCCTGGAAGCGCTACGCGCCCTCGTTCTTCGTGGCCGCCCTCGGCGAGCCGATCTTCTATCTTCTCGCCATCGGCTACGGGCTCGGCCGCTACGTCGCCCGCATCGACGGGCTGCCCTACGCGGCCTTCCTCGCCCCCGGGATGGTCGCCTTCACGGCCATGAACAGCGCCACCTTCGAGACCACCTTCGGCTCCTTCACCCGCATGACCGAGCAGAACACCTACGCCGCCATCCTGGCCACGCCCTGCTCGGTTGCCGACATCGTGGCCGGCGACATCCTGTGGGCGGCCTCGAAGAGCGCCCTCTCGGTGTGCTTCGTGCTGCTGCTCACCGCGCTCTGCGGCCTGGTCGCGAGCCCGCTGGCCCTGGCCCTCGTGCCGGTCGGGTTCCTGGTCGGGCTCATGTTCGGCGGCCTCGGCATGATGGTCACCGCGCGCGCCCCCTCGTACGACTTCTTCAACTACTACTTCACGCTCGGCATCTCGGTGATGTTCCTCTTCTCGGGGGTGTTCTTCCCGCTCGACAGCCTGCCGGTGTGGGCCCGCTCGTTCGCGTGGCTCCTGCCGCTCACCCACGCGGTGAACGTGTGCCGGGCGCTCGCGAGCGGCAGCGTCGCGCTCGGTGTCGCCGCCGACCTCGCCTGGATGGTGATCGCGACCGGCGCGGCCTTCGTCGTCGCCCAGCGCTGGGTCACGCGGCGCGTGCTCCCCTGATCGCTTGACACCGAGGGAGCGCGTGGCGCACCCTGCCCGGCATGCGGACCGGGCGGCACGCGGGTGCACTGATTCTCTCCGGCGGCTGGCTTCTCCTCTTCAACCCGGAGGCGCACCGTCCCGACACCCCTCTCGGCCGCTGGAAGAAGCTCCGCGACTACGACACGAGCTACCTCTGCGAGCAGGCGCGCAGCAAGTCGGTCGCCGACCTGCTGCGTGACGAGCGCGAGCGCCGCGACGGCCCGCGCCTCGGGCCTGCCGAGGCCGAGCTTCGCTATCGTTGCGAGCGCGCCGAGCGTTTCGAGGCGGTGAAGCCGCGCTGATGCCCGGCCCGCGACCCGCTGCAGGCCCGCGCGCGCCGCACGCCCTGGCGCAGCCGCCGTGCCTGGCGAAGGCGCTCCCGGCCCTCGCGCTCGACCGCGACCAGCCGCCGCTCCAGCTCGACGACCGCCGCCGCCACCCTCTTAGCTAACCGAGCGTTTGAATACCATGGTAGGCGGACGAAGGCGAAATGGGGCCTCGGCCCCGCCCTTGACGGCGGGCACCCCCTTCCGGCAACTGGAGTCGGAGGTCGCCATGGATGCCAGGGCCGCCGTCCGCGAGCGGGTCGCCGCGCACCGGGACCGCTTGGTCGCGCTGAGCCACCGCATCCACGCCCATCCCGAGCTCGCCTTCGAGGAGGAGCGCGCGTCCGCCTGGTGCGCCGAGGCCCTCGACGCCACCGGCTTCACCGTCGAGCGCGGCGTCTGCGACCTGCCGACGGCGTTCGTGGCGCGCGCCGGCGCGGGGCCGCTCCACCTGGCGCTGTGCGCCGAGTACGACTGCCTCCCCGGCATCGGCCACGCCTGCGGGCACAACCTCATCGCCGCCATGGCCGTCGGGGCGGGCATCGCCGCCGCGCGCGTCGCCGACGACGTCGGCCTCACGGTGAGCGTCGTCGGCACCCCGGCCGAGGAGCGCGGCGGCGGCAAGATCCTGCTCCTCGAGCGCGGCGCCTTCGCGGGCGTGCACGCGGCCATGATGGTGCATCCGGCGCCGGTCGACGTGGTCGAGCCGGCGACGCTGGCATGGTGGGAGTTCGAGGTGCGCTACACGGGCAAGTCGGCGCACGCGTCCGCCTTCCCGGAGCTCGGCATCAACGCCGCCGATGCGCTCACCGTGGCACAGACGGCAATCGGCCTCCTGCGCCAGCACATCCGCCAGGGCGACCGCATCCACGGCATCGTGACCGACGGCGGCGACGCCCCGAACGTCGTGCCAGCGCACACGGCCGCGGACTACATCGTGCGGGCCCGCACGCTCGCCGAGCTGGACGACATCCGCGCCAAGGTGCTGCACTGCTTCGAGGCCGGCGCCCTCGCCACCGGCGCCACGCTGGAGGTGAAGCCGAGCGGCGAGCCCTACGCCGAGGTCCGCTGCGACGCGGCGCTCGCCGCCGTCTACCGCCGCAACGCCGAAGCCGTCGGACGCTCCTTCCCCGACCTGGGCGTGCTCATCGAGCGCGCCGCCGCCTCGACCGACATGGGGAACGTGTCGCACGCCCTCCCGAGCATCCACCCCATGATCGGCATCGCCTCGCTGCCGGCGGTGAACCACCAGCCCGAGTTCACCGCCCACTGCGTGACGGCGCCGGCGGATCGAGCGGTGGCCGACGGGGCGCTCGCGCTCGCGTGGACGGCGGTCGACGTGGCGTGCGACCCGGCGCTCGCCGCCCGGCTGCAGGCGCGCGGCCGCTGAAGGGCTACGGCCTTTCGACGAGCCCGCTCATGGCTCCGCCGGCGGACGGAGAGTGCGGAACTGCACCAGGAGGAGGACGTCGTAGAGCGCCTTCAGCGCGCCGCCCAGCACGAGAGGCCAGCCAAACGAGGAGCGGTCGAGGAGGATGCCCGTGAAGAGCGGCGGGATCGCGGCGGCCAGGCTGCGGGGCACGTTGGTAACGCTCGAGGCCGCCATGCGCTCCTCGGGCGGCACCAGGGACATGACGTACGCCTGCCTGGCGGGCACGTCCATCTGCGACATCGAGGCGCGCAGGAGGAGGAAGGCGACCGCAAGGGGCGCACTCGGCACCACGCCGGCCGCCAGCAGGAAGAGGTTGGCAGGCAGGTGGGTGTAGACCATCGTGCGCACGTGCCCGATGCGCGCCGCGAGCTTCGCGGAGAGGAACTGCGAGAGCGCGCCCACCATCCCCGCGCCGAAGAAGATCGCGCCCGCACTCGCCACCGAGAGCTGGAAGCGGCGGTAGAGCCAGAGCACGAGCAGCGACTGCACGACGAAGCCGCCGCCGAAGGCGTCGAGGCTGAAGAGCGTGGCCAGGCGGAGCACGACGCGGCGCGAGCGCGCGAGCGGCGCCTGCCCCGTCCGCACCGCGCGCTCGACGGACGGGGAGAGCCGCTGGTAGATCAGCGCGACCACGGCGGCCACGGCCGCGTAGAAGACGAAGCCGCCGCGCTCCGCCGCGAGCGGATCGACGCCCGCCAGTCGGGCGACCACGTCGGGTACGCCGCCCGCGAGCGCGCCGAGCCCACCCGCGAGCGTGCCGGCAACGTTGTACCAGGCGAACACGGCGGTGCGCTCGCTGCCGCCCACGGTCTCCGCGAGCACCGCCTGCTCGACCGGCAGGAAGACGCTCACGTCCCCCGCGGTGGGGTTGAGCGTGCCGACCACCGCGACCGCGAGGAGCGGCCAGAACGCGCGCAGGCCGGCGAAGCCGAGCCCGGTGGCGAGCATCAGGAGCGCGGCGAAGAGGAGCACGCGGCGGCGCTCGAGCGCCTGACCGGCCAGACCGACGGTCGTCGTGAGCGCGGCCGAGCCGAGGAGCGTCCCGGTCACGATCGCGCCGACCTGGAGGGGCGTGAAGCCGAGCCGGGTGAGGTAGCCGGCGAGCAGCACGCTCACCAGCCCGTCCGCGAACCCGCGCAGCGCACGCGTCACGAGGAGGTGCCGGGCGTCCGGGGGGAGCAGCGGCGGGAGAATAGCAGCCGCCCGGCGCCAGCGTCGAGGAGAGTCGACGCCCGGTAATGGTCGCCGAACTAGCCCAGCAGCCGGCGCCGCTATCCGGACGACGAGACGGGGGCGGTGCGGGGAACGGGGCGCGTCCTCGCGCGGTCCCCGGCCTCCGCCCGCAGCCGCTGGGCCGCGCGCCCGAGGTTCGCCACCACGGCCGTCAGCTCGGTCGGGTCCACCGGCTTGGGCACGTGGGCCCGGAACCCGGCAGACAAGAGCCGGATGCGGTCCTCTCTGCTCGCGTAGGCCGTGAGCGCCACGGCGAGAATCTCCGCTTGCTCACCCTGCTGAGCGCGGATGCTGGCGAGCAGGTCGTAGCCATCCTCGTTGGGCATCGCGATGTCCGTCACCAGCACATCGGGCCTCCATTCCGCCAGCGTCTCGATCGCCCGTCGCGCCGACCCGGCGAGCCGAACCTCGGCGCCACAGGACGAGAGCAGCGCGCCAACGACGTCGTTGTTGTCGGGCTCGTCATCGACGACCAGCACGCGCACGCCGTCGAGCGGGGCGAGCTCGGGCGGGCAGGCCGGCGCGCCGGAGCCCGGGGGCCGGCGCTCCAGCTCGCGCCCCGCCTGCGCCACGGGGAGAGGGAGCCTCACGGTAAAGACCGCTCCGCCGCCCTCGCCGGGGCTCTCCGCGCGCACCGTCCCCCCGTGCAGCTCCACGATGTGCCGCACGATGGCGAGACCCAGCCCGAGCCCGCCATGAGCGCGCGTCGATGTGCTGTCGGCCTGCTCGAAGCGCTGGAAGATCTGGGGCAGGAAGTCTGGCGGGATTCCCTGACCGGTGTCGCTCACCCTGATCTCGACGCGCCCGTCGACCCCCGCCAGCTGCACCTCGACGTGCCCGCCCGTCGGCGTGAACTTCACCGCGTTGGACGCCAGGTTCCAGACCACCTGCTTGAGACGCTCGGCATCTCCTGCGACTGCCCCGGCCTCGGAGTCGAGCAGCGCCCGCAGCGTGAGCCCCTTCGCCTCGGCCGCCGGCCGGACGACCTCCACGGCCGCCTGGACCACGGGAGCCAGTTGGACGGGTCGCACGTCCAGCCTGAGCTTCCCCGTGATGATGCGGGAGACATCGAGCAGGTCCTCGATGAGCTTCGCCTGGGACCGCGCGCACCGCTCGATGACCTCGAGCGCCCGCCGTGTCTTCTCCTCGCCGAGGTTCCCCTGGCGGAGCATCCGGGCCCAGGCGAGGATCGGCGAAAGCGGTGTTCTCAACTCGTGCGAGACGGTGGCCAGGAACGCGTCCTTGGCGCGGCTGGCCGCCTCGGCTGCGGCGCGTGCGCGGCCCTCGGCCTCGTAGTGACGCGCGTTGTCGGCAGCGAGAGCGGCACGGTGCGCGAGCTCCTCCGCGACGGCCAGGTCGGTCCGAGCGAAGCGGCGATCCGGGTCCGCGGACCCGAAGGCGATCGCTCCCAGCGTCTCACCGCGCGCGATCAGCGGCACGACCATGTACGAGGCGACACCGAGAGCGCGGAGCAGCCGCAGATGCTCCTCGTCCTGAGCCACCGCCTCGAGCAGCGAGTCGGGAATCTCGCTCACGAGCTCCGAGGCCCCGGTGCGGATCACGCGCCCCGGCCCGTAGGGCGCATTCAGGCTGGCCGGGTAGCGCTTCTCTACTTCCCACGCGAACTCCACCTTCGAGGGGTCCACGTGCCCGACGGCCAGCTGCCGGATCGTCCCTGCGGGGTCGAGGACGCTCACGGCGCACCAGTCGGCCACCCGTGGCACGGCCAGGTCGGGGACGCTCTTCAGGGTGGAGTTGCAATCGAGCGAGGCGCCGAGCGCGGCGCTCGCCTGGGCGAGGAAGGCGGCACGCCGCTCCGCCGCCTCGGCCTGGGCGCGCGCGCTCTGCTCCCGGTCGAGCTGGGCACGCTCGTCCTCGACCCGTTCCAGCGCCCGGGCGTTCCACGCGATCAGGGCGGCGAAGAAGACCAGCGTCGCCACCACCATGAGCGCTACGCCCGCCGCGGTGTCATAGAATCCCGCGCGTTCGCCCTCCAGGCACAGCCAGCCGAGCAACGACGGGACGCCGACGGCGGCAGGGAGGACCCGGCGGGCCATGTAGCCCCCGGCGCTGTCGCAGGTGAAGATCGCCATCACCCCGCTCCGGGGCCGGCTGGCCAATGTGCCGAGACAGAGCAGAGTGAACGCGAGCGCCGTGTGTGCGCCGACGTGCGTGAACCGGTACGAGGGGACGGCGTAGAGCGCGACGCCGTAGGCGTGGCCGAGCAGGGCCTCCCACGAGATCAGGGCCGCGGTGAGGGTCAGGCACTGGCTCGACCGCAGCCATCGCTCGCTCCCCTGAGCGATGAGCAGGAGCGCGACGCCGACCAGGAGGAAGCTCCCCGCCTCGGCGGGCGCCATCCTCCCCGGCAGCGTGGTGGCGACGGCGCGGGGGGCGTCACGTACCAGCAGCTGATCGATGTGCAGGTTCCAGCCGAGCAGATGCTCGCTGAGCGTGATGATGCCGACCACCGCCACGGCCAGGGCGCATCGCTGGGCGGCGAGGCGCGGCCCCGGCGTGTCGCGCCCGGCCCGCTCCCGCCAGAGCGAGGCACCCGCCAGGACAAAGCACAGGGCGGCGTTGGCCTTCATCACGCCGAACCCCGGGAAGACGCTCTCGACGGCTCCGACGCCGAGCACCCAGCCGAGGAGGACGAGGCTGCCCACGGCGACGACGAAGGTGCTCGCCCCGCGCGAGAAGGCGTCCAGCCGCGCGATGAGCGTCGGATCGAACTCGCGCGGGCGAGGCGTCAGCCCGATCCCCGCTCGTGACCCAGCATCGGACACGTCCGCTCCGCGCGCAGCGCCGTCTAGCGAAGCCGCTGCGGCCTCCGTCAGGCCGACGGAGCCCGGCCGGCGAGGTGCGCCACGAGCGTAACGAGCTCCGGAGGGTCGAACGGCTTCGCGAGGTAGACCTGGAAGCCGGCCAGGAGCGCCCGGGTGCGGTCCGCGGGCGTCGCGTACGCCGTCAGCGCCGCGGCGGGAGTTCTCCCTCCCCGCTCCGGACCGAGCGTCCGGATGCAGCGAATCAGCTGATGCCCGTCCATGGCCCGCATCGCGATGTCGCTCACGATGACGTCGGGTCGCGCGCTGCGGAGCGACTCGAGCGCCCCGGCTGCACCTGCGGCGGTGACGACCTCGGCACCGCAGCTCTCGAGCACTGCCGCGACCGCCTCCCGCGCGTCCTGGTCGTCATCGACCACCAACACATGCACGCCGTCGAGCAAGGGAAGGCGTGCGAACTCCTCCTGCTGCCCGCGCGTCCGGGTGGGCTTCGCGAGCCGTGGGTTCAACATGGGTCGCTCCCTTCCTCCGGTCACCGCGTTGCCAGCCGCGCCCGCCGATGCGGACATGGGCCGCGGCCCGGATCAACGTGGAGTTCGCAGGGGGTGTCTGCAGGCACCGTGCCGAGGGAGGGCGCGCGCGAAGGGCTGTGGAAGGTACAGCCCGTGGGCTCGTGCCCTCACCACAATCCGGAGGCTGTTCTCACCCCTCCACGTGAGAAGGAGCAGCCGCTTGCCTTGCCGCTTGCCGGTATGGCGCGCGTCGAGCGGGAGCTACAAACTTGTCGGGGGACCGGCCACGTCGTTCGTTGCTGAACCGATCGTCGGCGGGAAGGCGGCCCTTGAGGGATCGACGACGTGAGCCGAAACAGCTCTGGATGACTGCCGAGCGGCCCGCGGCTCCCGTCCTGGTCGTCGAGGACAACGTCGAGGTGCGCCAGGCACTCGTCGCTCTTCTCGAAGCCGAGGGCTACCGCGTGGCGGAGGCGGGGGACGGCGTGTCGGCACTCAGGCTGCTGCGCCAGGGTGACGTGCACCCGTGTCTGATCGTGCTCGACCTGATGATGCCCCGGATGAGCGGCTGGGATTTCCGGGCGGCGCAAAGCAGCGACCGTGAGCTCGCGTCCATTCCCGTCGTGGTCCTGTCCGCCGATCCTCTCGCATCTCAGGCGTCGCGCCTCGGCGCAGCTGCCGTCCTGCCCAAGCCGGCAGACCCCGAGCGATTCCTCGAGCTGATCGGGCGCCTCTGCACGCGGTAGTCGGGCGGAGGCCGGTCGGAGCGTTCATTCGTAGTTGCTCTTCGGCACGCCTCCGACCGCGGACAGGGGCGCCGCGATGTCCTCCAGGGGCATCCGCTCGGCCTTCACGCCGATCAGCGCCTCGACGACGCCGGCCTGAACCATGATGACCGCGGCGAAGAGGTAGCCGTAGAAGAGGCGCGTGGGGTCCGGGTGCTGCTGGTCGCCGATCAGGTGACCGAAGATCCACGGACCCGCCGCCCCGCAGACCTGCGCGATCGCGAAGAACAACGCGATGGCCTGCGCCCGGATCTCCAGCGGGAAGATCTCGCTGCAGGTCAGGTAGGCCGAGCTCGCCGCCGCCGAAGCGATGAAGAAAATGCCCGACCAGAGCGCGGTCTGCGTCGCGGCGTCGAGCGCGCCGACCTGGAACAGGTAGCCCGAGAGGGCGAGCAGCAGGCCGGAGCTGGCGTAGGTGCCGGCGATCATCTGCCTGCGGCCGATCGTATCGAAGAGCCGTCCGAGGGCGAGCGGACCGAGCAGGTTGCCCGCCGCGAACGCGAAGAAGAACTTCGGCACCGCCGGAGCCGGCACCCCGTAGAAATGGGTGAGGACGAGGCCGTAGGTGAAGAAGATCGCGTTGTAGAGGACGGACTGGCTCGTCATGAGGGTCAGGCTGAGCACCGAGCGCGCGGGATATCTCCCGAAGAGCACCTTGGCCAGCGCGACGTAGGCCAGCGGGCGCTGCGTCCGCACCTCGAGGGCCTGGCGCTCGTCGACGGGCGTCAGCCGGTGGCCCGATGCCTCGACCTGACGCTCGATCTCCGCCACCGTGCGCTCGGCCTCCTCGGCGTATCCGTGCGTGAGCAGCCAGCGCGGACTCTCGGGCAGCGCGCCTCGCAGCCTCCAGATCAGGCCGCCGATCACCGGGCCCAGGAAGAAGCCGATGCGCCAGCCGAGGTCGAGCGGGAGGATCCTCGGGTCGAGCAGGACGTACTCCCCGAGCGCGCCGATGATGGCGCCGAGCCAGTACGTCCCGTTGATGGCCAGGTCGGTGTGCCCGCGGTATTTCGCGGGGATGAGCTCGTCGATGGCGGAGTTGATCGCGGCGTACTCACCACCGATGCCCGCGCCCGCGAAGAAGCGGAAGAACACGAACGTCACGTAGGTGAACGCGAGCGCGGTCAAACCGTTCGCCACGAGATAGAGGCCCAGGGTGGCGATGAAGAGCTTGCGGCGGCCGAGCCGATCCGACAGGTAGCCGAAGAACAGCGCTCCCGCAACCTCCCCGACGAGGTAGACGGAGGCAGACCTGCCCACGTCGACACTGCTCAGGTGGAGCGAGTGCTGGCTCTGCAGCACGGGCCCGACCAGGCTCGCGATCGTGATCTCGAGGCCGTCGAGCACCCACGCCGTGCCGAGCGCAACCACCAACCTGGTGTGGAACCGGGCCCAGGGGAGTCGGTCCATGCGCGCGGGCACCGAGCTCCTGACGACGCCGGACGGAGCCTCACTCACGGGAGATCCGCACGGCGCCCCCGCGGTACCGGGCTATGGCTGGTGCCCCGCGCTGGTCGCGCCGCCGCCCGGCTGACGGCGCTGCTCGGAAGCGGAGTGCGCGGGCACCGCTCGCCGCGCCGCTCCCCCGACATGGGGTGATGGTACCACCAGGATGGGGCGGCCGAGGCGCTTGGAGCCCTTCTCCTCGCCGCCGCCCGGCTGCCCGCCGGTTCCCGCCGGGGCGGTCTGGCCCTCCTCCGTCCGGGGGGCCTGCAGCACCGGCCGGCCGAGGCGCGACGGCGCGGGTGGCGAGGGCGGCTCGGCACCGCCAGCCGACGCGAGGAGCAGAACGGCGAGGACGACGAGCCCCTCCCGCAGCTCCATCTCAAGCCACGCGGAGCTCCCGCTTCGGCACGTCGCGGAGGAGCACGTCCTCGGGCCCCTCGCTCGGCTCGTGACGCAGCAGCCGCTCGAGGCCCTCGCGCACCTCCTTGCGGGTCATGAGCACGCCGTAGGTCTGCAGGATCTGCCGGATCATCTCGTAGTGTGCCTCGATCGCCTGCGTCACCGAGAGATAGCCGTGCGCCCCCGCGCTGCGCCCCGCCCACAGATTGAGCGGCGCCATCTTGAAGAAGGCGAGATCGGTCTCGCCCGGCTCGAGCAGGATGATGTCGCCCTGGAAGTTCGGATCGTCCTGGTACTGCTGGATGCCGAGCTGCA